>JAJQGF010000230.1 GCA_021200695.1 Lachnospiraceae bacterium | reverse complement strand
CTCACGACATTATTCTCCCCCTTTACGGTCTTAAGCTCCTCATCAGTGCCGTATACATACGCCTTATAGCCCTTATAGTGCAGAAGCGGCACTTCAACATAGCTATCAGAATCCGTCTCATTAATACAGTAAAAATCTGCCGTCAAATCTCCTTTTTCATAGTTGCTGAGTGAAACACCCTCACCCGCATATGGCTCACTGTATGTCAAAAGCTCCGCATCAGTGCCTTCAATAAGATATTCCGCACCCGAAATATATCCTCTGCCCATTCCCTCCGGATTGTAAAGCTCATACCTATGATGGTCTCTCTCCATGTAATCATTATAGAACATGCTTGAAGTGATAAGCGCCGCAAACACAGCTATTACGCAGATATAATAACCCTTCTTAATGCCTTCCGTCTTATACCGATACAGGCAGCAGCCTGCTGTTGCTGTCAGCAAGAGCGTACCCCACCCCCAAAATCTGTGCGGATACTGTATACTGCCGATAAGAGACTCTGTAACAACGTTGATATACTGCAGCTTATCCCACGGAAAATACTTAAGACTCATAAAAAGCAGCATCACCGCAAATATCACAGACACCTTTCCAAAAGAAATCACCGGGTCCTTTTTTGAAAGTCTGCCTGCAAGCCACAATATAAGGAATGTAATTCCCGCAAGCGATAATATCAGCCCCACTCCCTCAGGCGAGATTCCGAGCCTGTCCATAAGCCCTTCTTCGCCGTTTCTTCCCGTCTTATAAAAATGCAGTATAAGCTGTATAGGGTTGGCTCCTTCATTCTGAAGGCTTCTGGAGGACAAATGCTGTATATGTAAATCCTCGGAAATATAATAGTCGGCAAACGGCACAATATACCACAGGCTCAAAAATACGGTACCTGCCGCAGCCTTGACAAGCTCAATCAGACATTCCTTTTTTATAAACCTTTTTATAAATACAATACAAAGAAGTATCGTTAAAAACAAAGTGATTTCACAGGTCAGCACATGTGTCTGCACAATTCCCGTATAGCCTGCCATAAGAGGTATATATGCGGTCTTATATCGCTTATCCTTCATATCCTCCGTGAATATACGGTACAGACCATAAAGCACAAGAGGCATAAACGTAAGAGCGCTCGCCTCTCCCAGCGCCCCCAGCACAATTATTTTGTCAAGCCGATATATGGACAAAGTATACAGGGCGCTGCACAAAAGCCCTATATGCTCGTCCCTGAAAATTTTTCCAAAGCAGTAATAAGCTATAACAGCCGTTGCAAGATTCAGGGCTATAAAATATACATTGTGAGCGGTTGTTACCCCAAAGCCAAGTATTCTGAGCAGCGCGGGAAAATATAGCAGTGAGTTGCAGTAAAATATTGCATCTGCATATCCATATCCCATAACCCACTTTGGCTCTAATCTCACCGGAAGCTGCCCTGACAGCAGTCCGTCACGCACACCCTCAATGCGCTGCAAATGATATGTGAGGTCAACTCCGCAAAGACTGACCCCGATTAGCTGAGGAAGCGATGCCACAAAGGTAATTGCCGTTATTCCGAATACAACCTCTTTAGTCCTCCCTGATATGCATCCCTCAGCATCAAGCTGCCTCCACAGCATACATGCCAACACTGTGGCCGCAATGACAAAAATCACAGTAATCGCCATACTCCACAATCCGTTTGTCTCATATATATTTAGTCCGTGTATTTCCAATGTGCCATTCGAGCCTTCAACCGATACCTGTAGGCTTTCCGTGCTCTCGAACAGCCACATGGTATATCCCGTCCTGTCTAAAGCGCTGTACAAATGCTCGCCGCTTGTAAGCAGTCCCCCATAAAAAACAGCAGCGTCCTCTGCACTGCAATGATACTCCGCATCTGTATCCACGGTATACAGGAGCTCTACGGTATATACTCCGGCAGGAAGAGCAATATCCTTAATTACCGCCTGATTATCCTGAAGCTGCACAGTCTCAGCTCCAAAGCTGTACTGTCTGTTCGGCAGCACTATTTTCAGACAGCACAATGCCGCCAGAATACCCGTCAATGCTAGAACAATATATATTTTTATCTTAAATTTCGGAGATTTTAAATAACTGTTCATGCTGATTTCCCATAACATAACTTTTCCTGATTATCATTTATATATCAAATCCCAAATTAAATGCGGCAAAAACGGAAATACACATCATAAATGTCGGAATCGCTCCGGAGGCAAATGAATTTTTCACATTTGAAAGCGCCCTTATCACATACACTCCCAATATACACATAAGCATACAGCCATATCCGAAAAATACTGCCGGCGTTCCAATTACTGACACCGCCCTCATAAAAAATGCCCCCGCGCGCTCGACATAATCCCACGGAAAACAGGCTAACGAAAAAATAAATAAAATGACACAGAGCAGCATTATGTATCGTGCCGCAGCATCCGGCCTAAAAGCATTCTCAACCACCCTCAGCCACAGCATTGCAAACAGCACTATGAAAAGTCCTATTCCCATACCCGGCAGATTGTCGCGATATGCAAAGCCGGTAAACATTTGTCCAAATTCATAACCCTTATTCATTATTGATATAATGCTGATTTCCAGGCTTTCACCGCCTCCCCTCAGACAGTAGTCAAAATAAGGCAGCATTTTCGGAAGCGCAGCAACACCTCCAGCCACAGAAATGAACAGCCACTCTGTTCTCCTGAACAAGGCTGCCGCCGGCAGAATGACGGCAAATGTAATTGCGAGCCATACAAAGTCAGAATATCCTATAATGGCGAGCGCAGCAACAGCGGCAGCAATTCCCACCCACTTTATTTTACCCGCATGTGACGCAGAGAAAAGCCCCCACAAAAGCCAGGGCAGCAATGCCCAGACAATACATTTTCCCATATCACAGCAGTCAAACAAAATATATATCCTGTATGGACAGGTAAGATACAGCACTACTCCGGAAAATGATACTATGATATCCTTTGAAAGAGAAAATGACAATACAAAAAAACCAAAGGCTGTCAATATCTGTATTATCACAAGCCCTGCAATTCCCGAAGCAGCCGTTTGGCCGGCGGAACGCCAAAATGAAATGTTTTCCCTGAACGCGGGAATAAAGGTTACCACAGCAGCTAGTATACATATCAGTACGCTGAAATATTTATTTTTTTTATTACATGTTGACTCCATATCTTATACCATTTGCCTTATACTTAAAAGAGAAGAATCCGCCGCATACGGACTCCTCTCTTTTACAGCTTAATTATTCATCTGAATGATAAATTACCTCTTGATGTCATAGTTCATATTCATAAGATTTCTGATACTCTCAACATCATCGGTAATATTTGCATCACCACGTATAGTGTGCTTGATAACACTGCTGGCTACAGCAAAATTAACCATATCCATAGGTCTGTAATCGTGCATCATCGCATATATAAGCCCGCTGGCAAATGCGTCTCCGCCGCCTACTCTGTCCAGAATATTGAAGGTAAAAAGCTTACTCTCAAAGGTGTGGTCCTCATACCATAAAAATGCTTTCAGGCTGTTCTCGCTTCCGCTGTGTGCATAACGCACATGTCGTCCGATACACCTGATATTAGGATAACGGGCAACAAATGCCTGAAATATTTCATCCTGCTGCTCGTAGCTGGGCTGAAGTGGAATTCCATCCTTTACATCTCCCTTTGAATGGTCGTTTTCATCTTTCCACAGATGATAAGGCTCGATACCCATCAGCACATCAACATAAGGAAGGCATTCCGTGCAAAAATCCCTTGCCTCCTCCCATGTCCAGAGCTTGCTTCTGAAGTTTCCGTCAAAGCTCACCGTCATGCCCTTCTGCTTTGCAACCTTTATACAGTCCATTATAAGCTTCCTACAGTTTGGAGCCAATGCCGGAGTGATTCCGCTCAGATGAAGCCATGTAAAATTGCTTAAAAGCTCATCCAAATCCACCTTGCTGAAATCATATTCCGTGATGGCACTGTGCTTTCTGTCATATGTAACCTTGCTTGGACGGATTCCATAGCCCGTCTCAAGATAATAGCTTCCGAGACGGTGAGTAGGTGTCTCCTCCCTGGTGCTTAAAATCATGGGGGTGCAGTGAACATCGTTACTTCTCAGCATTCTTACAGCGCTCTTTCCGACACTGTTATTGGGTACAACGCTGAAAAAGGTACTGTCTACTCCTAAATTTGCAAGCGCGAGTGCAATATTCGCCTCACTTCCTCCGTAGCTTGCCTCAAAGCTTGTCGCAGTACGGATTTTCTCATAATTAGGCGGTGTAAGCCTGAGCATTATCTCGCCTATCGTGATGAATCTGTTTGTGTCTTCAATGCCGCGAAGCAGTGGGTTGGAATGTTCCATTGAAATCCTCCTTATCGTTTTATAACTATCTATAGTCCATAGCGTTTTTAAATACATTCATCAGTTTTATTTTATTCTACTTATGGATTGATTTCAATAATAATTTCTTATACGCTCGAAAATTTAATCTGTAAAGTTAAAGTTTTTCCTGCTTCAATTATAAATTAGTTAAATTTATTGGGATTGCGGGTATTTTTATGCTTGATTAACTGCAAAAGTCAGATTTTAACGCAATCTATACCTTTTGCCGGGTTTTTATTGGTATAGGAAGTAATTTCCTTTCATATTCCTTCTTCATAGTCCTGACAACCCCGTTGCTGTCGCCGGGCTCTACAATATGCGTATATCTGCCCTCAATACTTCCGAAGGTTACGGCTCTGTCGACTCCAAGCTCCGCCTTCAGATAGTCAATCATATTCTCCTTTATGGCATTATGATTATAAATCTTTATATAAGAATACCCGGCATAGTCATGCGAAGCATACTTCAGCACCTTCATGTCTTCAAGCAGACCTGCGGCCAGAAGCTCATCATAAAAGCTGTCAATGCAATCCTTTTTATCTATGAGCATAAAATATACAACCTCTTCCTCCTCCGGCAGCTCACGCTTTACATAATTTCTATAGGGTGAACGGCGCAAAGATGATATCAGCTTATTGTACATCTCATCCTCCGTCTCCTGATAATAAATGACAAGCATGTCATCAATTATTACATTCGTAAACCAATGCATCTTTTTGTCATGCATAAAATTTATAATGCGCTTTGCCCTATCATGTGATATAACATATGCCTTGACATACCTCTTATCGTTGATATCATACAAAGCTGCGCCGTCCATTACGATAAGCGGAAGCTTCAGACTGATATCCTTTAAAGGCTCCATAAGCGATGCCGGAGTCCTCATGGTCGATATGGTAAAAAGCGCCCCCTCCTCAATCATACGGTTAAGCTCTACCCTGCTGTATCCGGACAGATTATCCTTTGCATTCAGCAGAGTATCATCAAGCCCTGAAATAAACAGTATATCATTTCTTCTTGTACACGGCAGCCTGAAGCAATTAACCGCCATGCCAAGTAATATTCCGATTATAGTGTCAAGGAATCTGTTCCACACAAAAAGATACGGGTTAACATCAGAAATATGGTTTACAACAATGCTTAAAAATACAACGCACGAAAAATACGACGCATTCTTTTTGTTAATCAGCACTGTTGTATAAATTATTACTGCAATCATCATTGAAATTACCACGCATTCAAGAATATTACATGCGGGCTTGTCTATCTTTATATAACCAAAAATAACGAGGACTACCAGACCGTATAATGCTCCGATTATCGTTCCGATTGTCCTCTGATATGCTTTTTGCTTACTTTCCTTCACATAATCCTGCATACACCACAGCGCTGCAAGTTGTGAATAAAATACTATTCCGTCTCCGTTCCTGAGCAGGTTTACCATGTAGCACAGAAAAACCGCCAATGCGGATTTAATAATCCGAAGCCCTATGGGCGGAAGCTTTTTTCTTATCACTGACACCATCTTTCCCTCACTATTCCGGCGATAACTGCGGCAGTCCCCTCTATTCCAAATTTGCTCGAATCCAGCATGATATCCCTATAGTCAAAGGGTCCCGTATAACCGGCGCAATAGCTTCTGTGATAATTTTCCCTTGCGGTGTCTACCTCTTTTATCATACCCTTTGCAGTCTTTAAATCCATATTCAGTATATCCGTACAATTTTTAAGCCTCGCCTCAAGAGGCGCATAGATGTATACACTAAGCCGGTTGTCAAAATCGCTCAGGATACTCTCCGCACAGCGTCCGACTATAATGCAGGAATCCTTTGATGCAAAATCCCTTATTATATTTTTCTGAACATCGAAAATTTCGTCCTTAAGATTCGGCACTCCTATGCCTAAGGGATACATTCTTCTGAAGAAATTAGAGCCGACTCTGCCGTTCTCCTCCTCTTCGCTTATGACAGACACGGGAAGCCCCATCCTTTTTGCTGTAGCCTCCACTATATCTCTGTCAAGATATTCTATTTCCAATATTTCGGAAAGTCTGTGCGCAATAGAGCGCCCCATACTTCCAAACTGCCTTGAAATTGTAACCACATATTGCTGTGCCATAAAAGCTACTCCTTTTCCCTGTACATTCATTGCTCTACTGCGCGTCTGCAGCTCTCTTTGCCTTTTTCGCCCTTTTCTGCATCGAACGCACAATGCAGGACAGCGTGTAATTTATAATAAAATATATTAACGCCGCAAATCCAAACAATACAAATACATCCGACACATGTATTGTACCGGTGCCGTTATATTGGTTCGCCGCACTCAGTATCTGCTTTGTCCTTGCCATCAGCTCAATAACCGCAACATTGGCAAGATATGATGAATCCTTTATGGTAGATGTTACCTGGCTTAACAGGGTCGGTGTAACATTTCTGAAGGCCTGAGGAAGTATTATATACACAAAGGTCTGTACTATATTAAAGCCCTGAGAGTGGGCTGCCTCAAACTGTCCCTTTGCAATCGCATTCAGTCCGCCCCTGATAATCTCCGCGATAACCGAGGATGTAAATAATATAAGTGCAACCGACGCCTTAAACAAAAGCTTCGTCTCAACAGTGGTAAGTCCAAAAAGCTTACGGTTAAACAGTGATGGCGCCGGACAAAATACCAGACATATGAATATCCATAAAAGCAACGGTGTATTTCTGAATATCTCTATATACCATACCGCAATATAGTAGAAAAGCTTCTGAATACGGCCTTTTTTACAATAGTTTCTGACAAGCGCCAGCACAGAGCCAAGAAGAATTCCCGAAAGCACTGCTATTACTGAAATAATAAGTGTAAACAGCACACCCTTTCCGATGTATATAAGAATATTGGGGTTTTTAAGAATGGAAAAGCTCGCCTCTATATTACTCATTTATCCCATCTCCTTCCCCTGCTGCCTTAAGCTGTGCAAAATTTATCCTCTGCTCCCTCTTTTTGAGAGACATTTCCCATGCGCTTGCAGTCTTTGAAAGAGGATAGCATATAACAAAAAATAAAAGTCCGCTCACCAGATATGCGGGAGCATATGCGCCGCCCGTGTTTTCTCCTGTAACAAAGCTGTATGTAAGAGAAATAAGGTCCGCGCCGCCTATAATGTAAAGGCATGATGTATTCTTAATCAGATTTACAATCTGATTTACCATTGGAGGTAAAATAATTTTAATCGTCTGCGGAAGGATAATGTAATACATTCTCTCAATATATGTAAATCCCTGTGACTGCGCTGCCTCGAACTGTCCCTTCGGCACAGCTTCAATACCGGCTCTTACCACCTCCGCCATATATGCGCCCGTGTACACTCCTAATGCCACAATGCCGGTCATTATAATGCCGATGCTGTGGCCCGAAAATGCCAGGGCATAGTACAAAAAGCAGCATTGAAGAAGAATAGGGGTATTCTGGATAATTTCTACATAAACCCGGCTTACAGCCTGCAGTATTTTCCTGCCGCTTGTTGCCATAAGACCAAATATTATGCCCAGAATCAAAGCCAGCAATATGGCAAAAACCGCTGTACGGACTGTATTAAAAAGTCCGAGTCCAAAGCTTGCCCTATATGCCCATACCTTACCCCATGCTCTTGCTGAAAAAATGCCGGACATTTTGCTTCCTCCCGTCTTTCCTGTTAATATATGACTGCAAGGCTTTTAATGCCCTGCA
Organism: Lachnospiraceae bacterium; assembly: GCA_021200695.1. Lineage (GTDB taxonomy): Bacteria > Bacillota > Clostridia > Lachnospirales > Lachnospiraceae > Acetatifactor. Next base: position 28,073 of record JAJQGF010000230.1, on the reverse strand, counting down.
GTCATTTTTGTCAGTTAATATTTTTCTTAAAATCAGTCAAGATTGTTCTCTGCGATGAAGCCGTCAATTGTACCGTCGGCAAGCCATTCCGTGATTAGCTCTTCAACATATGCAGAAAAGCCTGAGCCCTTCTTTGTAGCTACACCGTATTCCTGAGGTGAGAATTTTTCCTCTATGTAATCACGGCTGTCAGTATTGTAGATAGCAAGAATGGACTTATCTACACAGAAAGCATCAATTTCGCCTGCGCTGAGCGCTGTAGAAATTGCAGGGTAATCATCATACTGCTGGAATGAAACTCCGGTAGTCCAAAGCGCAGGGTCAAATGTATCAGCATCAAAGCCGCTGCCATCGATAAGACCTGCATCAATCATTGCGCTTGTCAGAGACTTTGCGGATGTGGAGCCTGAAGATACCCCGACCTTTTTGTCTACAAGTCCCTCAAGATTGGTAATTCCACTTGCGCTCTCAACAAGAACTGATACATAATCGGTATAATACGGTGTTGAAAAATCCCAGCTGTTCCTTCTCTCATCTGTGATTGTGAAGGTTGCAAGAACACAATCAATGTCTCCCGAGTCAAGCAGCTCTCCTCTTGTTGCTGCCGTAACCGTAGTAAATTCGATATCTACGCCAAGCTCATCGGCAATCTTTTCAGCAATTGAAATCTCCATGCCTGAATATTCACCCGTTAAGGTATCCTGGAAGCCGAAGCCCACAACGGCATTCTTTACACCTACTCTGAGTACCCCACGGTCGATGATAGCCTGAACATCTGCATCAACAGACGCACTCTCCGCTGATGCTGCGGCAGACGAGGTCTCCGCTGATGCTGCCGTCGAAGCTGCTTCACTTGAAGCTGATGTCTCCGTAGAATCTCCGCAGCCTGCGAGCAGCATTGCGGACATTGCCATTGTCAATGCCCCTGCAACAACTTTTGATAACTTTCTCATAACTTTTTCCTCCTATAAACCAAATTTATATCAAACACTTTAAGAATAAAGTGTGCGATACCGCCTTCATCGTATTATCTTTCCCAAAAACTGCTTTACACGTTCGCTCTCCGGATTGGTAAAGAAGTGATCCGGTGTTCCCTCCTCTATAATCTGACCGTCCGCCATAAATACCACCCGGTCGGCGACCTGCCTTGCAAAGCCCATCTCATGTGTAACAACCACCATCGTAATATTTTCCTTTGCAAGCTTTATCATTACATCCAATACCTCCTGAATCGTCTCAGGATCCAGCGCTGATGTCGGCTCGTCAAAAAGTATAATTCTTGTCTGCGCGCAGAGCGCTCTTGCTATTGCTATTCTCTGCTGCTGCCCACCTGACAGAGTTGAAGGATATACATGGGCTTTATCTCTGAGTCCTACCACATCAAGGTAATGATAAGCCAGCTCCTCAGCCTCCTTTTTGCTTTTGTGATGAAGCTTCATAGGTGCAATCGTAAGATTTTTAAGCACAGTCATATGTGGATAAAGATTAAACTGCTGAAATACCATCGAAATTGACTCTCTGATTATTTTGGTTTTATTCTTCGATGTAAGTTCATGACCGTCTATGTATACATGACCGCTTGTTGGCTCCTCAAGAAAATTCATACAGCGGACGGTTGTGGATTTGCCCGAGCCGGACGGCCCTATGATAACCAGCTTTTCGCCCTCCTTCACCTCAAGATTTACATTTTTTAATACCTCAAGGTCTCCAAAGCTTTTGCATACATTTTCTAACTTAATCATACTCAATCCTCATTTCCGTGCTGATTTCCATTCCGAAAAAAAGGCGTTCCGCTGCTTCCCGCAGCGAAACGCCTTCGTTTCCTCTTGTGCATGATAATAAACTATTTTTGTCAATATGTCAACCATTCATTTTATTTTTGTCAAAATTCGTTTAATAATTCAGCCCTACGGCATTCCTTATACTATGTAAGATTTGTGCCGCATTTTACGCAGAATTTTGCCTCATCACGAATTAAGCAGCCACAGGTCGGACACTGCCGCATTCCCTCCGGAAGCGCAGCCTCAGCCTCCTTAAGCTCTTTTTTCTGTCCGCACACAGGGCAGAAAACTGCATCCACAGGAATTTCCGCCCCGCATTTGTCACAAATGGTAACTCCCTTCACCTGGGCAATCTTTGCATTAATATTCTCTACTGCTTCCTTGTTCTGTCTAAGCTCATCAGTCAAAGCTCCAAGCACAGAAATCGGATATTCTTCACTGCAATTCTCAAAATAGCTCTTACCTATCTCCGTATAAAGACTGTTTATTTTCTTCTCATAAGCTTTTAGCTCCGCATTCAGCCTGTTAAGCTCAGAGAGCCTTTTAGCCGCCTGAGTAGTATCATTGCCCGCCTGAGTTACCTTTTTTCCGATATCTTCAATAAAAGACATTTTTACCTCCTTTTCGGCATCAGCTTTATATGCTGTTAATTGCTTTCCATGCTGTTTGTGTCACCGGGTCGTAGCGCTTTTCATTTTCCTCGCCATAATACGCATGTACCTGACTTCTCAAGTCCTCATAGGAAATTGACGGATTGCTCATGTATATATTATATGCCGCCGTATAAATTAACTCATAACGATAATTATACAAAGCGCTGAAATTCTGATAAAGCACCGGATTCTGCATTATAATCGCGGATACCTCATCTCCTCCGAGCGTACCGTTCTCGCTGATTACTCCCATTGAGACCATTTTTGCCAGCTGCTTCTGGCCATTCTCAGTATCTCCGAATTGGTATCCATTCTTTGCATAATATATATTGATTATGGTCTGTACTGCATCCAAATCCTCTCCCAGCTTTGACAAGTCGTCGCTGGAGAGATATTTGCCGTCCGTATAAAACGAGCTTAAATCGTCTGCGGTGAAGCTTGAGGTCTCATACGCTTCCTGAAGGACCTCCGCATTAAGCTCAGATTCCAGACGCACGCTGAGACTGTTTGTACTGTCTGCATAAAGCACATAAATGTCCCTGTTAACATTATTCGCAACGGCCGTTTTGTATGACAGCTGATAGAGCTTTCCCTGCGTTTCATAAATGCTCTCATATATACCCTGCAAATCATATATTGAAACCCTGTCGTAATACTCGCCTCCCGTAGCTTCAGCGATATACCGCAGGTCAGAGGAATACACATTGCTTCCGATTCCGATAATATATACAGGCACCTGATAAAGATTAGATACATCGATTACATCCTGCGCATCATAATCATATCCCGCGCCATACGGCACGTTATTACCATCCGTAAAGGCAACCACACATCTGGCTCCCTCTGCAGAGGCTGTGTATATTACAGAAGAATATAGGGACTGATACAGGCTCGTAAGCCCGTTGCACTCCAAACTCCATGCCGAATTTATAATGCTGTCTTTATTAGAAGTAAACTCCTGATATCTCTCATAAATGCTTCCGATAGTGGACAGTCCCAACTCAGTATCTGAATATGTAGAATTAACAAATCCCTCAACCGCACATTGCATTGTATAAAAGTCATTCCTCATACTGCTGGACACATCTACAACCAAATCCATCGTAAGAGCGCCCCTTATCTGGGAAATATCAACGGCCTCGCACTCCGACCATTCTCCTCCATTTTCTTCATATATCATGAACTCTTCTAATTTAAAATTATATTCATCATAATTATATGAATTTAAATACAGCTTTACCTCGTCGTCCTCCGACACATCCGCCTGTATAAAGCCCGCTATCTGCTCATATGACTGCGTTGAAAGATAAAACTTGTCAGACCATTCCTTCAGCTGCTCATAATCATCGCTTAGCTTTATAAAATCCTGCTCATCACGGTCGGCCTCCAGCCTGCTCACGAAATCGCCAATCATATAAAGCTCAAAAGGATGTGCATTGTATCCGTCAAAGGATGCCTGGATATTATCGGCATCATCCATATAAGAGGATGCCATAGCCTCATTTTCTTCTATGATATCATCGCGAATATCAGCAAAGTCGTCCGCCTTTTTTTTAGCTTCCTTCTCATCGAAATCAGAAAGCGCCTCCTCCAAATCGGCTTTTATATCCTGATATTCCTCCAGATAATCATCCATGACATAATGACCGTCTGTTTCAATTTCATTTACTATGGCTTCATACTGCTCTCTGTATTCTGCAACAGCCTCATTCATGCTCACAATTTCACTAGCAAGGCTGCTCATCTGCTCTGCAATGTCCTCATATTTCCAAAACGCAAAATGTGATGCGGCACTGTCAGCGGAATCAAGCATTTCATCATATTCGCCATCGTATTTTCCCAGGCCATCCACCTCTGTCCGGACTTCCTCAAAGGCAGTAATTTTTTCTTTAAATTCTTTTGTTTTTACCAAATCATACCCTGCGATTAAAATAATGCCTATGATAATCAGCATACATACAGTCGCCACGGCTATTATTAAGGGTGTCCTGCTTTTCTTATTTTCAGGCTGCCCTTCGTCAGGTATATCGAAAAAAGCTTTTTCCTCAAGTTTATGCGGTGCATCTGTTGTCTGTAACCCGTCCGCCGTCTCCCTGCTCAAAATATTACTTCCTATTGTGTTCCCACAGCTGGTACAGAACTTCTCACCTTCCGCAATCTGGTTTCCGCACTTTGTACAAAACATTACATATCCTCCAATGATGCTTACCCGGCTTTTGACCCTGAAGCTGCCTGCACGAATTATTCACGCGAGCCATAATAATAGTATATGCTCCTCACGTAGTCTGCGTTTGAGCCCAATATACATACTACATCATCATCCATCGCCTTAAGCTTGCTGCCTGTATACAAATGCAGCTCTCCTCTGTATTTGCTTAAACTGTAATTATCAAGAACAAGCACATTTCCGTTTTCCAAAAGCTCGAAATCATGAACATCGTCGGCAATTTTTACTGTCTTACCGTTCTCATAGCTGTTCAGGGTTCCCTTTTCCTTATCATAATCATAATCTGTGTAATAATAATATACATCAGAATCCATTACACCACTCCAAATATATGTATCATACGCAACCTCTTCGCCGTCAATGTAAAGGTCGCCCTTTCCGTCCTTAACATCTACATAATATAAATAAGAATCTCCGACAAATCCATATCCATAGTAGTAAACATCGGATTCCAGCTCCTCCTGGGATGAAACCTTACCATTCTTAACGGTAATCATGTACAGGTCGCCTTCGCTATCCTCATAATCATAGTCACAAAGATACATAATTTTGTTGCCGTCAGAATTTATACAAAAGTCATATATCTCTTCTATATCAATATCAAGTGTAATAAGCTTGCTTCCCTGCGCCAGAACATAAGATGAAGCGTCATCTGCAACTGAGTATGCTATTTCCCATAATGAGTTATCATTATAAACCTTAGAAAGCTTAACCTTTTCGAATTCCTCCGGATTTACAGTCAGAAAAGCCACTGCTTCCTCGCCGGCTGCAACGCTGTAATATCCGCCGCGCATATAACCTAGTTCATTTTCTTCATCGCCGTCATAGTAACAAAGCATATAGAGGTTTAAATTGGGTGTATACTCCTCAAGCTCGCTGCTTATATAATCATTATCCATATCGTCCACAACGAACATATCCATAGTGAACTCTGTATCCACATCCTTTAAATAATATATGCAGCCTGAATCATATGTGTAAAGAACACTAGATACATCCGAAGCAAGCTTCTCACGCTCCTTTGTCTGTACCTTCCTGTATATGCTTTCACCCTTAATATAATATACGGTTTTAAAGTCATCAGAAATAGAGACTACACGGTAAATATCACTGTCAACCTTCTCCTTGTCCTTACCCATAGTCCAAAGATAAAGAGTGCCCTCATCATTCACATAATAAATCTGTTTTCCATCCTCTGATACAGCATAGCCTTCCACATCAGCTGATACTTTTTCCTTGTCCGCCTTCTTTATATTGTACGAATAAAGCGTATCGCCTTCCTTTAAATAGGTTACATAGGATGCGTCGTCATTAATCTCATACGACAATACTCCTGAATCAATCTTTGTATTGTCCCCGTCAAGGTTGGAAATCTTGTTATAGTAAAGTGAAAAGCCATCATCCTCATCATTTATTCTATCCGGGAAAAACAAATACTTCCCATTTTCGCTTTTCTTTATATATATAGCCAATCCTCCTGCTGCATTTGCAACATCAAGGTTGGATATATTCGAATCATCAATAAATTTATCACTCACCTGTAATGACTTTTTTAAATTGGAATAAAATAATTCCTTTTCCTTGACATACAACGCATAGCTGTCATTTGAACCGGAGCCGGCCTTCAACAGAGCTATTACTCCCGCTGCCACCAAAATACACAGCGCTATAATTACAGCCAATACAGCAGTCTTCTTTCCATTTTTCCCACCCTGCTGTTCCGTTTCCTCATAATAATTAACATTGTCAACACCGGAAACAGCGCTCAGGTTCGCTCCGCACTCATCGCAAAAAAGTGAATCTGCCGGAAGCGGTTTGCCGCAGTTTGGACAAAAGGCAGTCTGCTGTTTGGCTTCCTCCATTTCCGGCTCTGCAGCAGCTTCCTGCTGAGGCATTTCGGGAATAGGAGTGCCGCATTCATCACAAAATTTTGCATCATCTTCAAGTTCCTTGTTACACATTGGGCATTTTATCATTTTGTTTTTCCCCTTCTTTAGTAATATTTTAAATTAATTACATTTGTTATTTCATCATCAACTATATCAAACCGGCAAATATACGGACTCGTCTGCCCGACTATCACCGGTGTATAATAATGACCGTCTCCAAGATGGCTTATATAGTACGGCACCCCGTCAAGCTCTTCAAATTTTTCTCTTATATCCTCATATCCTCCCTCAACAAAGCCTGCCAGAGATTTGCTTCTGACTATTGTCGCTTTACTCTGGTCGCCGGAGGCATCACTCGATGTGACAAGATAATAATAATTCTGTTCGTGACGTATCTGTACCATGCCTCCAAGCTCTGAGCTTACGGAATATATGTTTTTTACCTTGAAGCTGCTTTTGTTTACAACATAGATAGCATTCTTCCCCATGCTCGGAAAATAAATATTATTTCCGTCAATGGTAAATGACCTGGTATAGCTTCCATCCAGGCTCTTTATGTATGCCGTCTTTTTCAATGTGACACCCAATCCGCTGGTATTCCTTTTATAAATGTACATTGTGCCTGTCATTGAACTCCACACATAAAATTGCTTTGTAGCCGCATCATATTCGACATAATGCGGACGTATACCTACATTTTCAAAGGTTTCAACAACCTGAAAGCCTGTTTCATTCTTTGCATAGGTAACTACCCGGTTATTGTCTGTGTCAACAACCATATATATTGTGCCATCTGACGCAATAGCATGCGGTCTGTAAAGCTTATCCGCCATAAGATTCCACTTCGCAGGCTCATTATAATAGCTGTCAGTGTAAAGAATCTGCTGATTGTATGCGTCTACTATGAAAAAATCCCCATTTATGCCATATACCTGTGTAGGTACATTAAATGTCTCAGGATTTGGATTTGGAGAATTATAAAGAACTACATCTCCCGCTTTGGACATCTCTCGCTGCTGCTCCTCTGCATACACCGACATTGCGCCGTGGCAGATAAAAGCAGTCGTGACAGACAAAAGAACGGCCGCAGCCGTACAGACTGATTTTATTTTCAGACTTTTTTTCTTCATGATTCATTTCCTCCCATCACATAGATAATCCCAATATTTCCCTGAAATGCCGGTGCAAATACATGTTCCTTTAAGCTGTCGGTTACATATCCATCCCATGACGCGTGGATATGCGCCGCTAAAATCTGTTCAACATTTGTATTTTCAGCGTACATTTTGTCTATCAGTGCCTGTGTTTCCTCATCAGGTACATAATTGACGCCTTCAGGACTCCAATAATATATCTTGTTTCTTACCTCCATTGACAGCTCCTCTAATGAGCTGTCAACATTTGAATAAAAGGGTACATGGGTTGCCACAAGCACCGGTTTTTCCCCGTCAAGACGTCCTTCAATCCGCTGACGTGCATTTGCCGATATATTGCGGTAGGACTGATTAATGCCAACAATCATAAATTCATCAAACTCAATCAGCTTCTCTGATGCATCGGCATCCAGCACAAGGCTCTGCAGTATAAAGCCAGCCGTATCGGTAAAGCCGTTTCCGCCATACCAGCCTCCGTAATCATGGTCCGAGCGTATATACATGACCTTATCAGAGGGATATTTCAACTCCTCCAGCCCCGTCTTCAGAGCCGTTATATTTGAGTTGCTACAGTAATCCAGCATGTCTCCCGCAAAAATAACTGCATCAAAGTCATTATAATTTAGAAATTTAATAATCTCCGGCCATAGCTCTTCAGAATGTATTGGATTCTCTCCCGATGTGACAAATTCCTCATATCTGGCTTCAACCGTTGCCATATTATCCTCCGTCACATCACCGGATTCGTGGTCCGTAATCATATGAAGGTCATTTACAAATGCAATTTTATATTCATTTTCCAGACCTTCAATTTCAACAATTATTTCCTCTGTATTAAAATCATACTCCGGCGCAGGATAAACAACCTGCACCGAATCCGAATCCGAAACACTTTCCTGTACAGCTGCTTCAATCGCCGGTTCGTCGTTTTCCTCTGCTTCATCAGCAATATTATCAGAAGTATCCCTTCCTGATGCCAGCCATACCACAACAGCTAAAACAATTAAAGCTGCTGCTCCTATGATGGCAATCCTGCATATTTTGTATCTGCTCATCTGTTTAAATATGATGGAATATTATTTCTAATCCAATCCCTTGTAGCCTGAGTAGTTCCGTTATGTGCGTCAACCTTGTAAGCGTCATCACCATCCAAATCATTGAAATACCAGAACTTGCGCAAATCTACGCTTGTCGTGGAATTCACACCGGAGTTTACAATAGAAAGGTTCTGCTCATCCTTTATCTCCTGAATAATGGCGTTGTATGCCTCCTGATATGCCGTTACGTCAATACCTGCTGAGCTTCCATATGTAATAGCGTCCTGAAGCACTAACAAATTATAATCGGTTTCCTCCAATATCGCCGTCAAAGAATTAAAGGCATCCTCATTTGTCATAGAGCCGTCTGCCACTCCATTCTCACATCTCTTTCTGAGAATCCATGCAAGACAGTATACATATCTCAGGCGCAGAGGGTCATCCAAATCGTTTTCATCAAAAAGAACTGTTTTTCCGTCCTTCTGTATGGAATATGCCTGCTCCGCATATGTCCACGCTTCATCCCTCGACCACTGCTCTCTTTCGGTAATTTCATTTATTTTTTCAATATACGTATCCTTGAATCTCTGTATTATTCCGCTGCAGTATTCATCAATTTCCGCAGTGTCAGGCTCATATCCCTTTTCCGTAAGCGTTGCCGCAAGCTCTAATACCATTTCCGTACTATTGCTTACCTGTTCATAGCCGGCGCTTCCATATGCCTGACTCTCGATTCCCATGCAGTAATCGACAGTTGCCTTTGACACCAGAGAGAAAGCCTCCTCTACACCATCCTCTGCCTCTTCTTTCAGATTATTTTCCTCAGCAACAGTCACATATTGATTGATAACCTCTGTACCCAGACTGATTGCTCCACTATAATCCGTTGCATCATATAATTGCTTTATTTCGTCAATCTGGTCATCTATATCATCGAGAAGCTCAGGATCTCCCTTTTCCTTCTGGTCATCTTCATCATTCTGATTGCTTTCATCCTGACCGTCTTTTTCGCTTCCCTGAGTAATCTCGCTTATAACCTCAATAGGATTTACATCATAAACCTTATCCAGCACTATAAAGCCGCCCAATAGAATAATAACTATAAAAAGCAACATAAGAATAAAAACAAGAGCCGCGCTTGATTTTTTCTTCTTTGGCTGTTTGGGCGCACTTGTCTGTTTTGGTGCACCTGTCTGCTTAGGCATGTTCATCTGCCCTGGTGCCACTGTCTGCTTAGGCATGTTCACCTGCCCTGATGCACCTGTCTGCCTGGGAATGTTTTCATTACCCGTAACAGTCTGTATGCTTTGACTGCTGCCGCATTTTCCGCAAAACTTTGCACCCGGCTTCAATGGAGCGCCACATTTAACGCATGCCGATACAACAGGCGCCTCAGGTTTTTTTTCTTCTATTTTTTCTATTTTTGCACCGCAATGGACACAAAACCTGCTTGAATCCGAAATGACTGCATTACATTTAGGACAGTTCATATTTATTCCCTCCCATTTCAGGTCACCGACAAATTATTACAAAGAGCCACGCTCAGTATACCCCCCCGCAAGGCACTGTCAAGAAAATAATTTTTATTCAGCGTATTCCTACAATAATTTTTATTCAACGTATTCCTATTTCCCATCATGAACAGCATATTAATTCAAATTTTTTCTAAAAAAATTGGATGGCTTAGCGTCCGCTATGCCATCCAATTTATCTCAATTTCTTTTTTTAAAGTCTGAAACATTTCAAAAAATTCTTTTTTCGTCTGCTCCACAATGTCCAACGCGATATCTGCATTATAAGCATGTGTAACATTATTCCTTGCCTGCAATGCCTGCAGCCATAATTCTTCATTTTTAATCATATTCGCTTTATATGCTGTTTTTAAAACCGTCTTAGGCGAGCCGGTTGCTCCTTCCGGATATCCATATTCCGTCAATTTATCCTTCATCATTTTCCATGCCTGTTCAAAGCATATTTCATACAATCCAATCAAACCCGTCAATATGACATTGTCGTAAGGCTCGCTATATATAAAAATATCTTCAAGATTTTTTAACGCATTGCAAAAATTTTCATATTTTTTCATATATAATCTTACCTTCCTTTTGAATCATTTCCAATAACTCCTTCTGTACGCTTCCGTCTAAATTAACAATGTCAAATTCAAGCAGGGTTGATGTTTCTTCATTTACATCAGCTATGAAGCTGTAAATGCTTCCGCCCGAGACTGCCAAATCAATATCGCTTGTTCTGTGAAAATCTCCTCTGGCCCTTGAGCCGAACAGCACCAGCTTTGTCACATTATTTTTCTTTGCAAGCTCTGTTATCTCCTGCATAACCTTTTCCTTAATTCCTGTTTCCAATATAGTCGCACCCCGATATGCAGTCTGTTTCATGAAATGAACCCTCTCCCCAATTATTCCATCAGTCCGGCAAGCACTTCCTTTGCCTTCTCAAGCTGATTGTCCACCGGATTATCTGAATAATAATATGCCTCGCTGTCAAATTCACATACCACGTCAGGCTCTATTCCGGTTCCGTGAATGTTTCTGCCGTTCGGCGTGAAATAGCTGCTTATGGTAAGCTTTATTGCAGAGCCGTCCTCAAATGGAATAACCTGCTGTACTATTCCCTTTCCGAAGGTAGTGGTGCCGACAAGCGTTCCTATACCATAATCCTGAATAGCGCCTGCAAGAATTTCCGCTGCGCTCGCAGAGTTCATATCCACCAGCACTACAAGCGGAACCTCCAGCTCCTTAGAGCCATCGCAGGTATATTCATTCCTAACGCCATTCTTATCCTCCGTATATACTATCATTCCCTCAGGAAGTATCATTCTTGCTATCTCCACTACAGATGTCAGGCTTCCGCCGGGATTAGCCCTCAAATCAAGAATCAGACCTCTCATGCCTGAGCCCTTAACCGTGGCAAGCGCATCGGCGAACTGGTCCACCGTCACATCGTCAAACTCAGTTATCTCTATATATGCCATACCGTCGTCAAGCATCTCATATGATACCGTGGGAGTCTCAACCCTTCGCCTTGTGACAGGAACGGAAAGATAATCACTCTCTCCCTCTCTTATTATAGTGAGGATAACCTCTGTATTTTCCTCACCCTTAATCAGTGACACAACCTCAGTCAGACTGAGACCATACGTTGATGTGCCGTCAACCTCATAAATAATATCATTAGGCCTGAGCTGCGCCTCCTCAGCCGGTGTTCCCTCTATCACACCGCTTATTTTGGGAAGCGTCGTCTCCTCATCAATGCTCACATATGCGCCGATTCCATAATAGATGCCTTCCGTATCGGTAAGCAGTGCGTCCAGCTCCTCTGCGGTATAATATTCAGAATAAGGGTCATCTAATGCCTCAAGCATTCCCTTGTATATGCCGTTCTGTAGCTCCTCATCAGTGACCTCATGCAGATAAAAATAGTTTTTTATTGTAGCCTCAAGCGTCTGAAGCTTTTCAACAACAGAGTCGTCTACTGCGCTGTCCATACCGGAAATGCTGTTGGAAATGCCGCTTTCCCTTGCGGTAATCAGCTGTCCTACCCTTGTCCCCAGATAGACGACGCATATAATCAAAAGCGCTGATGCCATTCCAACTATAATGCCGCTTATGAACATGCCCTTGTGGCTGTCCTGCTTTTTTTCCGGCCCATTATCAGGCACATAATTATTATTCCTGTCTAAGGAATCAATGTCAAAATAATTGTTGTCCATATTAATCCTCATTTCTGCGCTGTTTTTACTTATAACCCGCCCCACGTATGTAATTTATTCTGATATATAATTCCACGGAGACACATATTCCCCATCCTTACGTACACTGAAGTGCAGATGATTACCGGTAGAGCGGCCGGTAGAGCCTACTGCCGCAATGGTATCTCCCCTGACTACCACATCGTCCTTTGACACGTAAAGCGCCGAGGCATGCATGTAAATGGTATAAAGGCCGCTTCCGTGGTCTATCATAACATAATTTCCCATTGTCGCGCTGTATGTAGCAGCCACAACAATTCCATCGTATGCCGCATATATCGCCGTCCCTTTGGGCGCTGCAAAATCAACGCCATTGTGAAACTGCTCTACTCCAAGCGTCGGATGTATTCTGTAGCCATAATCATCGGATATTCTGGTGTAGGTTGCAAGAGGAAATTTAAAAATACCTCCGTCATAATAAATTACACTTCCATTGCTTTCAAGGATGCTTCTCTTCTCAGCGGCAATGGCCTCCTCAAGGGCTTTTATTTCATCGTCCTGAGCCTTTATCATAGCTTCATAATCACTGATAGCCTGCTCCTTGCTGTTTATATCCGTCTCGTATGCTGTAATATCCTCATTCTTCTGTTGAATAAGGCTCTCAAGATTTGCCTGCTCCAGCTGTACATTTGATTTGGTTTGGTCGAGTATCTCCTTCTCCAGAGCCAGTTCCTCCCTGCAAAGCTCTATGTACTGCCTTATCTGAATTAACTCCTCCCACATTTTAAGGTCATATGCGGCCACCAGCTCAGCATAATCCGCCCTTACCAGAAAATCAGTATAGCTTGAGGAATTCAGAAGCATATCTATAATATATGAATCGTCCCTCTCATACATCATTCTTATGTGGCGAAGCATCGCCTCCTTCTGGGCTTCCTCCTTCTCCAATGCCTCCTCAAGCTGCTTCTCCGTTTCTGATATTTCTGTCTCCTTAGCAGTTATGCTCGCATTAAGCTCAGCTATATTAGCTTCTATATCCGCAAGGTTGCTGTCAAGCAGGCTGACATATGCCTGCAAATCAGTTTTTTGACTTTCAAGCTCATCCTTAATCTTCTGCAAATCGCTCAGCTCGCTCTCAAGCTGCTCCTTCTCCTTCTCTGCACTGTCAATCTGCTCCTCCTTTTCCTTTATGCTGTCAGAGGTAATAGAGGAAGAGCTCGCTGTCGCGGATGCGCTTATAGGCTTAAGCAATATACTGACCAATGCAAAAATAAGCAATGAAATCAAAGCAGCGCCGGTTATTCCCAACGCTGCCCTCCCCCATGCTCTATTAATTTTTATCCTGCAACTTCCATATTTATTACCTTCAGGATAATTTTTCATTAAATCTGTCTCCGGTTAAACTATACATGTAAATGCTTTCTCACGGTTGTGGCGCTTCCGAGAAAGCCTATTCCCACGCCTACAATAAGCGACACAGGCGTCAGTATCTGGAATATTTCCTGAACACTCAGGAAATTAAGAAAATCACTTAAAACAGCAAATCTTGATACAACATACTCCAAAACATAATTGTAAAGCTCATATATTATCCCAAGCGGTATAGCTGCGCCGATAAGCCCGATTATCATACCCTCGAGGACAAAAGGAGCTCTGACAAAAAAGTCAGTCGCACCTATATATTTCATTATATTAATCTCCTCCCTGCGGACTGAGATGCCTATAGTGACTGTATTGCTTATAAGAAAAATACTTACCGCAAGCAAAATCACTATTATCCCGAGCGACATATATGCAATCAGCAGATTAACCCCGCTCAGAGTGCTTGCTGTCACCTCCGAATATCTGACCTTTCTTACCTCAGATATTGACTCCAACCATGTTACAAGCGTGTCCTGCATGGAAACATCACTAAGAAATACCTCGTAGTTTTCCATCCCCGCCAACGGGTTCTCGGAAAAGCCCTCCTGATAATCCTCGCCAAAGGTCTCCAAGCCAAATTCAGCCCACGCCTCATCCGCTGATGTAAACTTAACCTCGGATACCTCTACCCGGGCGGCAATCATCTGACCTATCTCCTCAATTCTGCTCTCTGACGGAATGCTGTCCTCACTGTGTTCTATACCCTGCTCTTCACAAAGGTCATACTCACTATGGAAAAACACGGTGACGGATACTCCCTCCTCAGCCTTAAGAACAACGCTCTGAATATTTGCAACAACTGCGTAGAATAAACCAAATAAAAACAAACAGGCTGCAATTGTAGCTATTGATGCCAGCGAATACCACTTGTTGCGGAAGATATTGGCGAAGCCCTGTTTGATGGTATAGAACAATGTACTAATACTCCTCATCAATATAGCCGCCCTCCTCCTCGTCGCTTACTATTACGCCTTTTTTCATGGTAATGACCCTTTTCTGCATGGCATTTACAATTTCACGGTTATGTGTTACCACCAAAACCGTTGTCCCCTGTTCATTTATCTCCTCCAGCAGCTTCATTATTTCCCATGAATTCTTCGGGTCCAGATTGCCCGTAGGCTCATCTGCAAGCAGAATGGACGGATTATTGATTAACGCTCTTGCCAATGCAACTCTCTGCTGTTCTCCGCCTGAAAGTCTGCTGGTCTTGGATTTATATTTTCCCGCAAGACCCACAGTTGCAAGAATTGCAGGAACATTCCTCCGTATCTCACCGGCGGGAGTCTCTACAATACGCTGGGCAAATGCGACATTCTCATAAACATTTCTATCCTTCAGAAGTCGGAAATCCTGAAACACAACTCCCAGATTCCTGCGGAATTTCGGAATCTGTCTGTGCTTAAGTCTGGCAAGATTACTGCCCATCACGTATACGCTTCCGCTGGTGGCGGTAAGCTCTCTTAAAAGCAGCTTAATAAGCGTTGATTTGCCTGAGCCGCTGTCTCCCACAATAAAAACAAACTCTCCTCTGTTTATATGCAGAGTGATGTTATCAAGCGCCGGTGCCCCGGTGGAATATGCCTTGCTGACATTATCCAGAAAAATGATACCATCCTCTTCTATCATCTGCTCACGCTGCTGCTTTAATAATTCTTTCCTCGACATGTATAAATCACCCACATTATAAAACGAATTTAGTATTCAAAAGTTTCCATGTATTTCATATATTTTACTACCATCAGCGCAATTTTAAAGGTTATTGCGTCTTCAAAAACGCGCAAATCAAGCCCTGTCGTCTTCTGAAGCTTATCAAGCCGGTAAACCAATGTATTGCGGTGAATAAAAAGCTGCCTTGATGTCTCTGATACATTCAGGCTGTTCTCAAAAAATTTGTTGATGGTAGTCAGTGTCTCGTCATCAAATTCATCGGGACTTCTGCCTCCGAATATCTCCTTTATAAACATTTTACAGAGAGGAATCGGAAGCTGATAGATAAGCCTGCCTATCCCAAGCTCACTGTAGGCTATGACATTTCTGTCGTCAAAAAATATTTTCCCGACATCAAGCGCCATCTTAGCCTCCTTGTATGAGCGGCTTACCTCCTTAATTTCAGAAACAACCGTGCCGTACGCTACCCTTGCGTCCCTGATATTCTCCTTCTGCAGAAATGTCTGGATATTTGCCGCAGTCTTTTCCACCTCCTTGACAGAATCAGCGTCGGAGACCTCCTTGACAACTATAACATCATTCTCATCGACCGCGGTCACAAAATCTCTGCTGCTGCTGCCAAAATGGGCACGCATCAGTTCAAGCACATTATATTCCCTGTTTCTCTCAGACTCTATGATAAGCACAATCCTCGGTACATCTGCCTGTATATGCAGCTTCTTTGAGCGGCTGTAAATATCTACAAGCAACAGATTATCCAATAGAAGGTTTTTTATAAAATTATCCTTATCAAAGCGCTCCTTATATGCCACCAAAAGCCCCTGAAGCTGAAGCACCGCCATCTTGCCTATCATGTATACGTCCTCGCCCGTACCTTCAAGCACAAGAATATATTCAAGCTGCTTCTCCGTTTCTGATATTTCTGTCTCCTTAGCAGTTATGCTCGCATTAAGCTCAGCTATATTAGCTTCTATATCCGCAAGGTTGCTGTCAAGCAGGCTGACATATGCCTGCAAATCAGTTTTTTGACTTTCAAGCTCATCCTTAATCTTCTGCAAATCGCTCAGCTCGCTCTCAAGCTGCTCCTTCTCCTTCTCTGCACTGTCAATCTGCTCCTCCTTTTCCTTTATGCTGTCAGAGGTAATAGAGGAAGAGCTCGCTGTCGCGGATGCGCTTATAGGCTTAAGCAATATACTGACCAATGCAAAAATAAGCAATGAAATCAAAGCAGCGCCGGTTATTCCCAACGCTGCCCTCCCCCATGCTCTATTAATTTTTATCCTGCAACTTCCATATTTATTACCTTCAGGATAATTTTTCATTAAATCTGTCTCCGGTTAAACTATACATGTAAATGCTTTCTCACGGTTGTGGCGCTTCCGAGAAAGCCTATTCCCACGCCTACAATAAGCGACACAGGCGTCAGTATCTGGAATATTTCCTGAACACTCAGGAAATTAAGAAAATCACTTAAAACAGCAAATCTTGATACAACATACTCCAAAACATAATTGTAAAGCTCATATATTATCCCAAGCGGTATAGCTGCGCCGATAAGCCCGATTATCATACCCTCGAGGACAAAAGGAGCTCTGACAAAAAAGTCAGTCGCACCTATATATTTCATTATATTAATCTCCTCCCTGCGGACTGAGATGCCTATAGTGACTGTATTGCTTATAAGAAAAATACTTACCGCAAGCAAAATCACTATTATCCCGAGCGACATATATGCAATCAGCAGATTAACCCCGCTCAGAGTGCTTGCTGTCACCTCCGAATATCTGACCTTTCTTACCTCAGATATTGACTCCAACCATGTTACAAGCGTGTCCTGCATGGAAACATCACTAAGAAATACCTCGTAGTTTTCCATCCCCGCCAACGGGTTCTCGGAAAAGCCCTCCTGATAATCCTCGCCAAAGGTCTCCAAGCCAAATTCAGCCCACGCCTCATCCGCTGATGTAAACTTAACCTCGGATACCTCTACCCGGGCGGCAATCATCTGACCTATCTCCTCAATTCTGCTCTCTGACGGAATGCTGTCCTCACTGTGTTCTATACCCTGCTCTTCACAAAGGTCATACTCACTATGGAAAAACACGGTGACGGATACTCCCTCCTCAGCCTTAAGAACAACGCTCTGAATATTTGCAACAACTGCGTAGAATAAACCAAATAAAAACAAACAGGCTGCAATTGTAGCTATTGATGCCAGCGAATACCACTTGTTGCGGAAGATATTGGCGAAGCCCTGTTTGATGGTATAGAACAATGTACTAATACTCCTCATCAATATAGCCGCCCTCCTCCTCGTCGCTTACTATTACGCCTTTTTTCATGGTAATGACCCTTTTCTGCATGGCATTTACAATTTCACGGTTATGTGTTACCACCAAAACCGTTGTCCCCTGTTCATTTATCTCCTCCAGCAGCTTCATTATTTCCCATGAATTCTTCGGGTCCAGATTGCCCGTAGGCTCATCTGCAAGCAGAATGGACGGATTATTGATTAACGCTCTTGCCAATGCAACTCTCTGCTGTTCTCCGCCTGAAAGTCTGCTGGTCTTGGATTTATATTTTCCCGCAAGACCCACAGTTGCAAGAATTGCAGGAACATTCCTCCGTATCTCACCGGCGGGAGTCTCTACAATACGCTGGGCAAATGCGACATTCTCATAAACATTTCTATCCTTCAGAAGTCGGAAATCCTGAAACACAACTCCCAGATTCCTGCGGAATTTCGGAATCTGTCTGTGCTTAAGTCTGGCAAGATTACTGCCCATCACGTATACGCTTCCGCTGGTGGCGGTAAGCTCTCTTAAAAGCAGCTTAATAAGCGTTGATTTGCCTGAGCCGCTGTCTCCCACAATAAAAACAAACTCTCCTCTGTTTATATGCAGAGTGATGTTATCAAGCGCCGGTGCCCCGGTGGAATATGCCTTGCTGACATTATCCAGAAAAATGATACCATCCTCTTCTATCATCTGCTCACGCTGCTGCTTTAATAATTCTTTCCTCGACATGTATAAATCACCCACATTATAAAACGAATTTAGTATTCAAAAGTTTCCATGTATTTCATATATTTTACTACCATCAGCGCAATTTTAAAGGTTATTGCGTCTTCAAAAACGCGCAAATCAAGCCCTGTCGTCTTCTGAAGCTTATCAAGCCGGTAAACCAATGTATTGCGGTGAATAAAAAGCTGCCTTGATGTCTCTGATACATTCAGGCTGTTCTCAAAAAATTTGTTGATGGTAGTCAGTGTCTCGTCATCAAATTCATCGGGACTTCTGCCTCCGAATATCTCCTTTATAAACATTTTACAGAGAGGAATCGGAAGCTGATAGATAAGCCTGCCTATCCCAAGCTCACTGTAGGCTATGACATTTCTGTCGTCAAAAAATATTTTCCCGACATCAAGCGCCATCTTAGCCTCCTTGTATGAGCGGCTTACCTCCTTAATTTCAGAAACAACCGTGCCGTACGCTACCCTTGCGTCCCTGATATTCTCCTTCTGCAGAAATGTCTGGATATTTGCCGCAGTCTTTTCCACCTCCTTGACAGAATCAGCGTCGGAGACCTCCTTGACAACTATAACATCATTCTCATCGACCGCG
This sequence comes from Lachnospiraceae bacterium, assembly GCA_021200695.1. Classification (GTDB taxonomy): domain Bacteria; phylum Bacillota; class Clostridia; order Lachnospirales; family Lachnospiraceae; genus Acetatifactor. Next base: position 8,910 of record JAJQGF010000230.1, on the reverse strand, counting down.
GTCACAAAATCTCTGCTGCTGCTGCCAAAATGGGCACGCATCAGTTCAAGCACATTATATTCCCTGTTTCTCTCAGACTCTATGATAAGCACAATCCTCGGTACATCTGCCTGTATATGCAGCTTCTTTGAGCGGCTGTAAATATCTACAAGCAACAGATTATCCAATAGAAGGTTTTTTATAAAATTATCCTTATCAAAGCGCTCCTTATATGCCACCAAAAGCCCCTGAAGCTGAAGCACCGCCATCTTGCCTATCATGTATACGTCCTCGCCCGTACCTTCAAGCACAAGAATATATTCAAGCTGCTGCTCATCATAAACCTTAAAAAACTGAAAGCCCTGTATCTCCTGTGAATCAGCAGGTGAGACAGCAAATTCCGCAGTCGGCGCCGAGCATCGGCTCATATCTGCTGTCGACGCAACCTCCCTTCCCTCAAGGTCCATAATGCATAACTCAACCCTCGTAATTCCCTTTATCCCATCAATAGTATTCTGCAAAATCTGATTTGATATCATAAATCCCGCTCCTTTGAATAACCGATAAAACAAAAACTTACCCCTTATAAATGTACAAAAAAATGCCCAAAAAATCAATAGTTTTTAGCTATTTTCCTCAAAAGAATAAAAAGCTGTCCCGGACATGCTCGTCCCGACAGCTTTTTTGCTCTTTAAAAACCCGATTGTTCCGTGCTGCAATTTATAAATAATCGTCAGATTCTCAGGTCAATATTTCCCCCGACATCAGGATTGACACTTCTTTCCATTGCCGCTGAATCAATCATATTAATCAGACCTGCGCCCATCGCATCATTGCTTTCCATAAGATTGTCAAGCACGGCAATATCAACCCGCGACTGCACGGAGTTTGCAACCATAGATACCGGTAACCCTGTTATGTTCATAATTTTCCCCCCTTTGTTAACAGCTAAGCGGATAACTTTTATATAAAGAATTATATCATATACGTCGTCTTATTACCAGCAGTTATTTTAAACTTATTGTCTTTACGCCTATCTCTATTTTTCCCAGCTTAAGAAGCCTGCCTACTGCGCGCTTAAATTCGTTTTTACTCATTCCCGTCTCACTTTTTATTAGTTCCGGCGAGGCTTTATCATTAAACGGCAACATGCCATTATAGCTTTTAAGCAGCTCCAGCAGTCTGTCAGCATCCTTATCCATCTGAATGTATGCCTTTTCCCTTATTCCAAGCTCAAGCCTGCCGTCATCAAGCACCCTTACAACTCTTGCGCTTATATCATCTCCCGCATGTACCTCCCCGTATAGCTCTTTTTTGGGAATCAGTGCGGAATAAATATTGTCAACCGCAACAAAAGCGCCAAAATTGTCGCTTAGCTCATACACCCTTCCGTTCACGCGGTCATCCTTTTTATATGGGCTGTCCGCGCGCAGGCTCTCATACACCTTCATTGTTGCACAGAGTCTCTCGCTTTTATCAATATAAAGCGACACAAGCACATCATCTCCCAAAGCCACATGCCCAATCTGCTCCTTAAAAGGCAAAAGCAGGTCTTTTTCAAGCCCCCAATCAAGAAATGCTCCTATCCCGCCTGTCTGGATAACCCTGAGCAAAGCTACCTGACCCAGCATAAGCTTTGGCTCATTAGTTGTAGCTATAAGTCTGTCCCTTGAATCCTTGTACAAAAAAACAGTAATTTCATCACCACACTCACAGTCAGCGGGAACCTGCTTCGCGGGAAGAAGCACTTTATCCTCCGCCTTCAGCACTGATTCCGCAAGATATACTCCAAATTCGACCTTTTTTACCACTGTCAGGGTCTGCTTTTCTCCCAGCTTAAACAAATCATTAATCCTCCCTTCCTGTAAATTCAACAACAACATAAGGTTTGCCACTGTCGTCCATCAGAGAAATAATATATCGTCCGTTGTCCTTTGCAACATACGGATAAAATACATCGTCAAGAAACGCCTGCCGCTTGTACTCTGCACGCATCTGTCTTATCTCAAAGCCTTCGGGAAGGAACTCAATCGCCAAAGCCACATACTGTCCGTTATTTACATGACCATTAGTATCAAGATGATGCTTTTTTACCACTATGGTATCGCAGCTTTCGCCGCCCTCCGGCACAACAATCTTTCTGGGCGCATAGTCCATAGGCAGTCTCTCCTCCAGAACATATCCATCCTTCATATCCTGAGGCGGTATGGCAGGCTTACCCGTTCTCAAATCAAGCAGGCTCCAGAGCGTATTTGCCACTGCATAATAATTACCTTCCATATCAGTCATCGCAAAATTGCGGTATCCCACAAAGCCCTTAAAGGCATATGGTATAGTACCGATTTTTACCCTTTCGCAAAGCTCAGGGTATTTGTCAACCACAATCTGCCATGACGATAGCACCCATACCATATTTCTTTCCTTCAGATAATTCACTCCTAAACCGATATCCTCAGACTGAAAGGTTGAACAGTCCTGAAAATAGTTTAAAAGCGCCGCAAATGTCAGCCTGCCGTCTCTGTCAACCTCGCTGAACCTTATTCTTCCGTCAAATGTATACATATTCCCTCACTCCGTTTTTTGTCTATCCAAAAATCAATTGATATATTATCATCGCGAACCAGAACAGACAATACAGAAGCATTCCCGGATTAAGTATTACCGTTCTGAAGCGTCTGCCTCTATCCAGCGTAATTTCTCCGCTCCTAAGGACAAAGCTCTTTCTGAAAACAATAAAAAGAATAATCCCCGTTATAACTGCGCCCACTATTATTCCACTGTATACAAGCAGTACAAGCAGGGACGAAATCATTCCGCCGCCCTCTCCGCTCATAATATAATTTCCAAGAGCCGCCGGGTCGTAATCCTCGTATATCATGTCATATAATTCGCTGTTTTCAAGCATTTTTAAAATAAGCACACTGACTATTCCGCCCATAAAGTTAACTATCATATGCAGTCCCACCGTAATCTTAAGCTTTCCGGTTCTTACATAAATAAATGCCAAAAACATCCCCAGAGTAAAGGCATATACGAACTGGCTCAGATTTCCATGAAACAGCCCAAACATAAGCCCTGACAGAAGCACTGCCGTACCCTCACCGTATTTAACAGTTCTGTCAACTATAAGCTTTCTGAAAATAAACTCCTCAATTACAGGTGCGCACAATACCATAAAGATAAATGTCAGCCTCATGTCTGCGGTCATCGCTACCTGCGATGCCGCATTGGTCTCAACCACGCTTCCCTTAATAATCCCTATTAATGTCGTAATTACAGTACCTATTAAATTGCTGCAGTACATAAGTGAAAAGCACATAATCGCAGCAAGCACAAACTGCCCCGCGCTCATTTTATGGTACTGTGGCTGCATTACCGGCATTTTCCTTACCAGCAGGTATATAACCGGCATTCCCACCAGATATGTTACCACCATGGAATAAATGAGCAACATGTTGACATCATTAAGAAGCGGCGGCGCAGCCTTCATAATAATAATCTGTCCCAGAATATTTACCGCATAAAGGATAACTGTCCCCAGAACATATCTTAAGCCTAAACGCGAGAAAGCTTTTCTGTAGCTTTTATATTCTCCCATACAATCCTCGTCTCCTCTGTTTATATTTTACCGTTCAGATATGACATAAATAAATCCCTGTTCTCGCCTGCGGACTCGGCGGGTCTGCCCAAATCCGCTCTGGCGTCAAGCGTTACCATTATTTCCGCAAGGACAGGTCCACATTCAGTCTGTAGCATACTGCCTATACCCGAAAGCTCCTCCTTCGTATTAATCCTCAGCGTTTTTTTGTAGCCTGCAGCTTTTGCCAGCTCTGCAAAATTTGCCGTCTGACATCCCGTAGGCATTGCCCCCACAGATTCATGCGCCTGATTATTGATAATTATATGCACATAATTCTCCGGTGCATTTTCCGCAATAAAAGGAAGCGCGCCCATATGCATAAGTACGGCGCCGTCACCTTCTATACATATAACCCGGCGTCTGTTATCAGCCTGCGCAATTCCAAATGCAATCATAGATGCATGTCCCATGCCTCCCACAGTCATAAAAAGCCTGTCGTGTCCGCCATACAGACGATTGCTCTGCTCGTATAGCTCACGCGATATCTTTCCGGTTGTAGAAACAACACATGCACCCTCCGGCGCCAGCTTAAGCAGGCTTCCCAAAACTTCCTCTCTGTTAAGAAGGTTTTCATTGCGCCATTCAAATTTGTCTTCAGCCTCAAAGGTACCTTTTTTGACAATAATTGCATATTGCTCTCTGTTTTTAAAGCATTCCTCCGCCTTATTCAGTATATCAGACATTTCCTCCCATGTTGTACGCGCATCAATCACAGAGTATGGAATATTCAATATATCGTATAAATCACAGGTTATCCTGCCCTGAAACACATGCTGTGGCTCATCACTGGCACCGGGTTCACCTCTCCACCCCACTATAAACAGCATCGGTATGCCATATACTTCCTTATTTGCAAGAGATGCCACAGGGTTTACGGTATTTCCAATACCTGAATTCTGGAGATATACACATGCCGGTTTCCCGGTTGCAAGATATGCCCCCACCGCAATTCCTACCGCTCCTCCCTCGTTCGCCGGTACATAATGCTTCAGCTGCCCGTTATAGGTCTGAAGCCCGTCGCAAAACTGTCTCAGGGTAGAGTCCGGCACACCCGTCACAACCTCAATCCCCATTTTTTCAATCTGCTTTAATAACTGCTGCGCCTTCATCGATTGCCCTTAACTCCTCCACCGTATCAATTTCAATGAGCTGGCCCTCTGTCACCGGCTCTATAACAAGCTCAAGCTTATCCAGATTTCTGTCCACCACTTCATCCCAGAAAAGCTGCCCATTGTCCGGTATCAAATAAGCTTTTTCTATCTCTTTACAGAGAATCGCGGCTTCCTTCGCCTTAAAATACGATATTCCCACCATATTATAGGTATCGGTGCCGCCCTTTCCCACATGTATTATGCGATTTTTATCAAGAGTAAAGGTCCAATCCTCCGAATATCCTTCCTGCATTCTTCCATAATAACAGGATTTGTCCAAAGCCTTCAAAAATATTGTTTTGTCCGCCACATACAGGTCTGATTCACATATAAAGCAGTTTCCCTCCATAAGGATGTTTCTCGCCGCATAGATTGATGATATATTGTTTTTTACCTCATAATCCTTATTATATATGAGATGAACCTGATGGTATTTGTCAGTAAGATAATTAAAGCTTCCCCCGAGGTATCCTGTCACAATATATATATCATCAACCGGTCTCAAAAGCAGCCCTTCTATTATGGTTTCAATCATCGGCTTTCCAAATACCCTTACAAGAGGCTTCGGAATGCTTTTCGTAAGGGGACGCATTCTGGTGCCCATTCCGGCAGCCATAAGAACAGCAAATTCCTTCATTACATCCTCCATCTCCTAAATCTCATCAATAAGCCGTATAATATCCTCGAAGGGCATCAGAGAAGCATCCGCCTCCATGGCTCTGTGATTCTTAAGTATTGATACCGCTGTCTGCTGCATTGCAGGAAAAGCGCTTCTGGTAAGCTGGTTTGCATAAATAACAATGCTTGCGCCCGCCTTCACAAGCTCCTCCTCAGTAATGCTGTTGAAGGAGGTCGGTACCACTACAATAGGCGTCTTTGAATCCTTCTCACGAAAGCTGTGGCAGAATTGCACTATCTCCTCCGGAGATTTCCTGCGGGAATGAATCATTATCCCATCAGCGCCGGCCTTAGTATATGCAAATGCCCTCTCAAGCGCATCCTCCATACCCTTTTCCAGAATAAGGCTCTCAATGCGGGCAATTATCATAAACTCGTCGGTTCTCAAAGCTTCCTTTCCGGCCGAGAGCTTTGCCGTAAAATTCTCTATACTGTCCTGCGTCTGCTCTGCCTCTGTTCCAAAGAGGGAATTTTTCTTGAGTCCGGTCTTGTCCTCAATGATTATCGCCGATACACCCATCCTCTCAAGCGTACGCACATTATAAACAAAATGCTCTATAAGGCCGCCTGTGTCGCCATCAAGGATGACCGGCTTGGTAGTCACATCCATAACATCATCTATTGTGCGGATTCTTGAAGACATATCGACAAGCTCTATATCAGGCTTACCCTTAGCCGTAGAATCACAGAGGCTTGAAATCCACATTGCATCAAACTGGTCCAGCTCGCCATCGTTCTCCACTACCGTCTTTTCAGCTATGAGTCCCGTGAGACCCGAGTGCACCTCCAACGCTTTTACAATAGGACGTATTTCAAGCAGCCTGCGCAGTCTGCTCCTTCTGAATTCAGGCATTGCCAGCTTTTCCTTCATCCGGTCGTCAATCTTTTTTACATCTCTGCTGCGGGTGTATGCAATCTCTATAAGCTCGCCTCCATATTGATTAAGCTTTTCAATTACATTCCGCCTTATTGCGGACTCCGGCCCCTCTTTCCAATTATCGCCATGTATACAATAATCAGGCTTAAGCCTTTCCAGAACATCATCATACATAATTGTGTCCTGTATTATAATTTTGTCTGCAAGCCCCGTTTCCCTGACAAGCTCCATTCTCTCCTCAAGTGTTATTGTGGGGAAACGGTTAAACCGTACCATGGCCTCATCGCTCAATACACCTACGGTAACCTCTCCATACTTTTTAGCATTCCTCAAAATATTCAGATGTCCCTCATGGATTACATCTGTACAAAAACAAGTATATACCTTCTTCATATATCCATCCTCTAAAGGCTAAGGCTTCGCATTATATTTAACAGGAAGCGAAACATTACAGTTGTCAAGCGCCTCCCTGAATACCACGAAAAACTCTTTTATATCCTCCTCGTCAATGCTTCCAAGTGCACAAAGGCGAAACATTCCTTTATTTTCCACCTTTCCCGGATATATGGTAAAGCCCCTCTCGTAGCAATAGTCATGTACCCTTTCAAAGCTCCAGTTATCATCGTCAGGATAAAGCGCTGCCGCTACAAGCCCCGACTGCATATTTTCTGGAATATATATGCTAAAACCCATCGCGGTCAGACCGCTTCTGATAGCGTTAAACACTCTCGTATGTCTTGCCCATTTAGCCTGCTCTCCCTCCTCAAAATATTCCCTGAGGGCCTGTCTTGCCGCATATATAACCTGCACCGGCGGTGTAAAATGCATCTCGCCATGAAGCCTGAAATACTCATACTGCATGTAAAGATTACAGTAATATGACCTCTTAGGATAGCTCCCCGAGGCCTCAATTATATCTCTCCTCCCGATAATAAATGACAGGCCTGTCATTGCCATAATACCCTTTTGCGCCGATGCCATCAGGAAATCCACATTGTCCTCGGCAATATTAATAGGACGCATGGCATATGTGGAGGTCGTATCCACTACAAAGACCGCATTATACTTGTGTACAAGCTCACCAATTTCTCTTATCGGGTTTAGCAGTCCAGTGCCTGTCTCATGGTGTGTAGTATATACAAGCGCAATATCAGGATTTTCCTCAAGGGTTCTCTCAAGCAGCTCCATGTCAGGCTGTCTGTCCACAGGAAGCTTTAAATTTATATGCGCAAGTCCATAATATTCACAGATTTCCACTCCTCTGCTGCTGTAGGCGCCATTATTTATCACCAAAACCTTTTTATTCTCAGGAAGAAGCGAATTAAGGCAAATGTCCATGTTTATTGTGCCTGAGCCGCAGAACAATACTGCGGTATACACAAAAGGGTCGCCATGAACTATTTTTACCAGCCCCTCCTCCAATTCTCTCATTATCTCCACAAATTCTTTTTCCCGCGGACATATATCAGGAACCACCTGCGCCATTTTTACCGTATCTGTAGTGGTTGCCGGTCCGGGATTCAAAAGAACATTTCTCTTGACCATCACATATTCTCCTGTTTATTATCAGATATTTCCACCAGACGCTCTATAATATATTTTGCGCCAACCCTTCCGCTTTTCCCGAAATTATATAAATAGCGGCTGCGAAGCTCCGCCATTGCTTCAGCGGAAAAGCGTCTGTCACTTAACAGCTCACATGCCGCTTTGGGCGCCGTCCTAAAAAGTTCCGCGTCAGGTTCAAGAGAAATCCCGACCTTATCTCGAAGCTCTATATCTACAGGCACCGTATCAAGCTCGCCGTAATCCGGATTAACCACCTTCATAGGCGTATTTATAAAGAGCACCGGCTTTAAAGTAGAAAACGCATACTCATACGCTATACTGGACCAGTCCGTAATAAGAATATCGGCTGTGTATACAGTCCTGTTAGATGAAAAATCCTTCTGGATTTCTATTCCGTATTTGCTGTATTTTCTGATAAGCGCATCTATTTTCCCTTCAAAATGTCTCACATACTGCGGGTGAGGACGCACAATAATTTTGTAAGCCTCGTCCTTAAACCCATCGAGAAGCTGTTCAATGCAGGAGTCCAGAATATTATCCTTCTGCCATGACGGTGCAATTAAAATAATACGCTGCGCGCCTGCTTTTGATTTCTGCTGCGGACTGTCCTCCTCAACAAGCTGCTTATATGCCGCTGCCATATTGTCTATAACACTTGAGCCCCACTCTACAAGATTCTTTGCAGGAAGTGAAAACTTCTCCTCCCTCTCTGCAAGCTCAGCCTTATTCTTTGGCCCTGATGTAAAAATCGTGTCAAAGCTGTCCAGCGCGTTCTTATGGAATGTAAGATTAGCGCTGTTTACATCATGCGGAACATATATATATTCAATATCTTTTTTTACATAAGAGCGCTTAAGCTGAAAATTCCCAAGGTCAGGCGTTGTCATAACGCAGATGTCACTCTCCAGCTTCATCATAAGCACTATAAGCCTGTTCTCGCCGATATAATACGGCTTAAACTGTTCGCTCTCCAGCTTAAACACCTCATCCTCAGGGTCGCTTGTTATGTAATGTATTAC
>JAJQGF010000231.1 GCA_021200695.1 Lachnospiraceae bacterium | reverse complement strand
ATGAGAAGGCTTCATACTGCTGATTTTTCCGTGCGGTCAGTTCCTGCTTCTCAGCTTGGAGTTGTTTCAGGCTGGGAAGTTTTTCGCCGTCGGATAATTCTTTGAGGGTCTTTCGTGCAGCCTCGTAAAGCATGATCTCTGAGGTATGGGCTTCACGAAATTCCTTTTTGTTTCATATTTCGTCTGCCTCGGCTGGATTCCGGCAGATAACAATTCGACATTTTTCGTATCCAGTTCTGCCTGCCCTTTTCCCCGCGTTCAATCTCCGGCAATATTCTGATATGGTGAGATTGGCACTTGCTGCGAGGGTTTGGGGAACCGCAATCCCCAACAAGTTGCCTCGGTAACATAACCATGAAAATGAGTTAATGTTAAAAGAGGCGATACTTGCTCTTTTTATCCCGATATCGGTATAACTCTCGATTTGTATGAAAAAGCCTTCTACTACTTAGATGGGGACGGATACAGCCCCAACTCGTTAAAAAATTTGTTTCTATATCTATTATGGGGACGGAAAAAGTGCATTTTGTCCCCAAATGTTCGAGAAAATTTAAAATTAAAATTACGTGCTGAAGAAATGAAGAGAGACTGTTTTGCAAATATTGCAGATAAAATACACAACAGAAAACCATGTATAATTAATTCAGGATTACTCACATTTTCATGATTACCAGTTGTTATTTTGTGCATAAAGTGATATGATAAACAGGCGTAGCTGAGACAACCTTAGACAATATCAACAAGGGGAATGAAATGGCAGTCAGTTATAATAAATTATGGAAGTTATTGATTGATAAGAACATGGGAAGGACTCAAATGGCCAATAAGGCAGGGATTACTGGAAATATTCTTGGAAGATTAAGCCACAATGAGCCAGTTTCAATGGGAAGCATGGAAAAAATTTGTAAATGCCTCGATTGTAATATTGGTGATGTCATGGAGTTTGTTTGGGAAAACGAAGCAAATTAGCGTGGCACTCATGTGAAAGTTGGAGGTACGGGTATATGGCAAAAATCATGGAAATCATTGCCGAAGAGACTAATGGTAAAAGTTATCATACGATGAAATATAGTTTGGACAATCCGGATGTTCCGTCTTTTGATTACGATGATGAAGGAACTAAAGTGATGAAGTGGCAAAGCAGAGCGGAAACAGTAAACCATAAGACAGCTATAGATTTATCTGAGTTAGCTAGAGAGCTTCAGGGACAGGTTCCGATATTGACGTATTTTCTAGACGGGTCGCGGCATGTTTATAAGGTGGATGATATTTCATATAATAAACAGGTTTATCCTGTCTTGGCTGGACAAATAGGAGTTGGATGTTGCCGTAGGGAGAAAGGTATCATGAAGCCAGAGCAATTTTATTCGCGAATGGTTATGGCGCTTCCTAATGTATGTAATTTCGACGGTTGGGATGATGATACGTTCTTTGCTGCTAAAACAGAGAAGTTAAATACCTCATTAGAATTAAAGCGACTCGGCATTTCTTTTGAGTGTATTTTACCATACACAATGCCGAAGGACAAACGAAAAGGAAAAGTTGAAGATAGTGGAGTGGCTCGTATACAAGACTATATGATACAGTCAGAAAAAGAAATGGTGGCTGAATTAGTGAAAAAAGGGCGTTTGAATCAAAATAATTATTTGGTCAAAGACGGCTCGCTTGAATATAAGCCAATGAAAACGGGGCGCGAGGATTTAAGACTTCTTCAGAAAATCAAGCATAATTATAGATGGGTAATAGGGGTTTCAAAATCGTTTAATCCTGAGAGCATCTTGGATCATACCGGAAAACCCAATGCTAATTATATTGCAGATTTAGAGTTGTACCATCGAACGCCAGTTGCGCTGTATGAGAATTCTGAGTTCTTAGGAGATGTTCAGTTTGCAGTCTGGTATGTTCGGATTCGAGATAAAAAACACACCCGAGCTCCGTTTGATGGGGTATTGAAGGTTGAGAAAATATTGATGGACGAGGAAATAGGAGTTGGTATAGACAGTGAAGAGATCGATTTGATAAGTGCCTCGCTTATTAATGAGAGAACGCCAACGTGCTATGGAACAGATAGTCGTTGGGCGAATCACCTGTATCCGGTTTTCCTTACCGAATCGTATGTTAAGAGTAAGTATATGAGTACAGAAACATTTTTGCATTTGTTTTGATGGAGGGAAATATTATGGCAGAAGGAACACTTATAGGAAGAATCTTAGCAACTGAAAAAGCGCCTACTACGATAGATAATTTTGCGTTTTGGACAAAGCAAGATTTAATCCTTAATCCGTTTGACATTGTTAAAGTTGAACATGTTAACGGCTCATTTTCTTATGGGATGATTGAGGATATTTCTCATATAACGGATGCATCCAGCTTTTTGACAAATTATATCTCCAGTGATTTTGGGGATGTCGATGTCGAAAGCCCTACGTTAAGAGTGGGAATGAACTACGTGCAAGCTAAGGTTGTGTGTAATACCAAGAATATTTATATTCCTCTTCAAAGCAATGCCAAAGTATTTCTTGCGAATGCTACTGAAATTGAATATGCTTTGGGGTTGGAGGATATTCCAAATCCTCTTGTTTGCGGTTACTTGGAAATGTATGAGGGGACAGGGAAGGGGACAAAGGTTACATTGCCGGTGCGCCTTAACTCGAAATTTATTATTGGGCCAGAAGGGGCGCATTTAAATATTTCTGGTATCTCTGGATTGGCGGCAAAAACTTCGTATGCGATGTTTCTTATGAAGGCAATTCAAGATAGGTATCGTCAAATTAATGATGATGAAGATTCGGTTGCGTTTGTTATGTTCAATGTAAAAGGCAAAGATTTGTTAACCATTGATCGTGAAAATGACTATTCCGACGAGAAAGACCCAGCAAGGGCTAAAATAGAAAATGAAGAATTTTACAAAATGCTGGGGTTAAGTCCGGAACCATTTCAAAATGTTCATTATTATTATCCGTACTCATCCGGCAGATATTGGAATACATATTTAAGTCGGGAAGAGGTAGACGAGCGAGTTAAGTTAAAACAGGGGAAGAAATTTAAATATATCTATAAAGATGATAAGGACAACCTGGATTTGATGTTTTCTAATATAGATGATTCAACGCAAACTATGGATGCGATAATCAGTTATATTATGGCTGGACAAGGAAAGTTTGGGAGCGTTAATGACTGGCAAGAATTTTTGGATGCTATTAAGGAAAAGTGTAATGCAGGGCAATCTTCTGATAAGGAAATCCCTATTGCAAGCTGGAGAAAATTCTACAGAATCGTAAATAAGGCGATAAGTGATAAAACCGCCATTTTTGCAAGAGGGATAAATGAAAGTCAAGGAGAAACACGGATAGGGGACGCGCTTAAGTATATCAAACGAAATGAGGTTCATGTGATAGATATCGCAAAGCTGTCGGAAGATAAACAAGCGTATGTGTTTGGCGATGCCGTTCGCACTATATATAATTTACAGCTAGGTGAGTACAACGGTGATGAGAATGTAAATCCTCCATCACGTATTGTGTTTTTTATTGATGAACTTAATAAATATGCATCTAAAGATTCACCGAAGAATTCGCCAATACTGCGACAAATCTTAGATGTGGCAGAGAGGACGTTCTTTGGGCGTTGTGTTATTTGCAGCAGAACAGTTTAGAAGCGCTATCCATGACAGGGTGACAGGAAACTGTTCCACACATGCATATGGTCGTACAAATTCTATTGAGGTTACCAAAGCGGATTATAAAAGCGTGCCGTCTGTTTATAAAACGATGATGACCAGGTTAAAGCAAGGCGAATATATTGTGCAGAATCCGATTTTTAGGTCTATGCTACACATAAAATTCCCTAAGCCAATATATAAGCAAGACAAATAAGGAGATATACATATGGCTACAATTGGGAAAAATATATTAGAAAATTTAACCACAGGAATGTATTCTGATTCTAAGGTAACATATAGAGAATATATTCAAAATGCATGTGACCAGATAGACAAGGCCGTTTCACTTGGAATACTTACGCCTGATAGTGCGGAAGTGGCAATTACTATCGATGAGAATAATCGGAATATCAGTATTGAAGATAATGCAACAGGGGTGAAGAAGAATTTATTTGAATCTCAACTGGGGGATATTGCAAATTCTGATAAAAAGCTTGGTGAGGATAAGGGGTTCAGAGGTATTGGACGTTTATGTGGACTCGCTTATTGTGAAACGCTCATTTTTACGACTTCCTTCAAAGGCGAGCCGATAAAATCTATAATGAAATTTGACGCGAAAAAAATGCGTAGGATGATTGCTTCTGCTGAAAAATATACTGTGGATGATATTTGGGCTGAAATTATGAATACATATTATGAAAAAGAAGATGCAGAAGAACATTATTTTCGTGTAGACATGGAAAAAATTAATGAAGAGAACACTGATTTGTTGGATTCCAAGAAAGTTAGGGAATATTTATGCTTCGTTGCACCGGTACAGTATACGAATAAGTTTATGTTGCGAAATCAGATATATAAACATGCAGAACAAGTCGGATATAAGATTGATGAATATCGTATCCGGGTTAATGGCGCTGAACTTTTTAAGGAATATAGTAAAAATCTGTACGAGGGAAGCGGACCTTCAAGAAAAATTTATGATACCATATTCGAATTGGAATTCAAAGATTTCTTTGACGAGAAAAACCGTTTGATTGCATGGATGTGGTATGGTTTATGTCGGTTTGAAAAGGCAATTCCTAAATTGGCTAATCCGATGTACGGTTTGCGTTTGCGGCAGGGAAATATACAAATTGGTGATAATACTGTAGTTGCAGATTTGTTCAAAGAGGATCGGGGCAACAGTTATTATGTGGGTGAAATATTTGCTGTTGATAGGCAGCTAATACCAAATTCGCAAAGAAACTATTTTAATGAAAACGAAACGCGTATTGATTTCGAAAACAAGCTCCGATTATATTTTTGTGATAAATTACATAAGTTGTATCACGATGCAAGTGTAACACGAAATGATTATAAGCGCTTGGAAAAATTCAATGCGGCTGTATCAACATTGGCTGAGAAGCAAGAGCATGGCTTCGTAGACGAGGCAGAAAAGACGCGCTTAACAGATGCTGTTGCCGCTGCAGAAAAAGAGAAAGACGAAGCCCAAAAGCGTTTGGAAAGGTCTGAATCACCAGATAACACTAAAGAAAGAACACCTACTCAAAAGGTACAGGATCGGATAAAACAAAAATATAAAAGCAAAAATGTCCCTGAAGAGGCTGAAAAGGCAAAAGCAAAGGCCCGTGAATTAGAGGGCAAAGAAGGAGAAAAAACAACTTATTTTACGGACAACCTTTCAAAGCTTGATAAAAAGCAAAGAAAGTTGGTCAGTCGAATTATGGCGATTGTAAAAAGAGTGGCGCAGGAAGATGTCGCTGCTAAAATACAGTCTGAAATAGAAAGGGAATTTAAGTAGATGAAAAGGAAGGTTCTTTTAGTTGAACCAAATTACCGTAACAAGTATCCGCCAATGGGGCTGATGAAAATTGCGACCTATTATAGGCAACATGGAGATGATGTTCGCTTTTTCAAAGGGGATCTTAAAGATCTACATGCAGAGCTTGTTACAGAAGACTTGTTAAAGAGACTGTTGTCCCTTGAACACGATATAAATTGGCGCAAGTATTATATTGTGTTGAGAAATTATGTCCGAAAAGGGAAAAAGGATATTCTTGATGGCTATGAAGACATCACCAATGATCCGTTTGTTTTGCAAATGGTAAAGGATGCTCAAAGATCGTATATAAAAAAGGAAATATTTGAGAATCCACCATTTGATAAGGTAGGCATCACGACTTTATTTACCTTTCATTGGGATATTACTATCGACACAATTAATTTTGTCAAACGGTTATGCAAGAAACCGGAAGACGTAATGGTTGGCGGGATTATGTCAACAATTCTCTGTAATGAAGTATATGAAGCTACAGGTATTCATCCGTTTGTTGGCTTATTGAATCATCCAGGAGACATAGATGAAGGCGATACAACAATCATAGATAATTTACCACTTGATTATTCGATACTTGAAGAAATTGATTATAAGTATCCTGCAAGTAATGCATATCATGCTTATATGACTAGAGGCTGTATCAATAAATGCCCATTCTGTGCGGTTCCAACATTAGAGCCTGAGTATTGTGATTACATCGGAATTAAAAACCAGCTTGAGCTGACAAAAACTCGTTTTGGAGAACAGAAGGATTTGTTGTTGCTTGATAACAATATGTTGGCATCACATTGTTACGAAAGGATAATTGATGAGATTAAGGATTGCGGGTTCGCTAAGGGGGCAAAGTATTTGCCGCCTAATTTATATACTATAACTATGCAAAATCTTAGAGACGGATATAATGACAGAGCTTATATCAGGAAGGCTATTTCTCTTTATAAGGCACTGATGGATAAACTTCCTACAGAAAAAAAGACAGAGTTTTATCTGAAACTGGAAGAAAATAATTGTTTACATCATGAGACCGCCACAAAAGAAGAAATCCTTTCGCTAGATGATTATGTGGCTCCACTTTATGAGCAATACTTTAAACACAATCGCCCAATAAAACGTGTTGTTGATTTTAATCAAGGCATTGATGCGAGGCTTGTCAATGATCAGAATATGAAGAAGCTTGCTGAGATTAACATAGAACCTCTAAGGATTGCATTTGATCATTGGGAGCAGAGGGATGTTTATGAAAAGGCTGTCCGAACTGCGGTGAAAAATGGCATAACGAATTTATCAAATTATATGTTATATAATTACATGGACAAACCGGAGCATTTATATTATAGAATGAAACTTAATGTTGATTTGTGCGATGAACTGGGGGCTAATATATATTCTTTTCCAATGAAATATCATCCAATTAATGATCCGGAATTTTTCAAAAATCGGGATTATATAGGCAAACATTGGAACAGAAAATTTATTCGAGCTATACAGGCAGTATTAAATTCAACGAAGGGAAAGGTCGGCAAAGGGAAATCATTTTTTGAAGAGGCTTTTGGAAAAGACGAACATCGCTTTTGGACTATATTGTGGATGCCGGAGACATTTATTATATACCGTTTTCAGTTTAAAGAGAACCT
>JAJQGF010000026.1 GCA_021200695.1 Lachnospiraceae bacterium | reverse complement strand
CGCAGTACGCATGGAATCGGTTATCACATCTGCGTACATAATCACATGACCCTCTGAATTTCTTGCTGCACGTCCAACCGTCTGAATAAGGGACGTTGCGCTTCTTAGAAAGCCCTCCTTATCCGCGTCAAGAATCGCCACAAGCGAAATCTCCGGTATATCCAATCCCTCTCTTAAAAGGTTAATGCCCACCAGCACATCAAATACATCAAGCCTCATATCTCTGATAATTTCTGCACGTTCAAGTGTATCTATGTCCGAATGAAGATATTTTACACGGATTCCGACCTCCTTCATATAATCTGTGAGGTCCTCTGCCATTCTTTTGGTAAGAGTGGTTATAAGTATTTTATTTTTCTTCTCAGTTTCTTTCCTGACCTCCGCTATAAGGTCGTCTATCTGCCCCTCAACCGGACGCACATCTATCTTAGGGTCAAGGAGACCCGTAGGTCTTATAATCTGCTCTGTCCGCATAAGCTCATGCTCCGTCTCATAATCCGAGGGTGTTGCTGATACAAACATCATCTGGTCTATATGCGCCTCGAATTCCTCAAAATTAAGAGGTCTGTTATCCATTGCAGAGGGAAGTCTGAAGCCATAGTCAACAAGTGTCTGCTTTCTTGAGCGGTCTCCGGCATACATCCCGCGAATCTGCGGAATCGTCATATGTGACTCATCTATAATTATAAGAAAATCATCGGTAAAAAAATCAAGCAACGTCATGGGCGGCTCACCAGGAAGAGTTCCGTTGAGATGCCTTGAATAGTTCTCTATTCCGGAACAAAAGCCTGTCTCCCTCAGCATCTCTACATCAAAGTTTGTCCTCTCCGCTATACGCTGTGCCTCTATAAGCTTGTCCTCACCCTTGAAGTATTTTACCCTCTCCTCCATCTCTTTTTCAATATTGTCACATGCTGTTTTTATCCTGTCAGGCGACACAACATAGTGCGATGCCGGAAAAATAGCGACATGGTTGAGCGTCGCATGCACCTTGCCGCTCATAGGTTCAACCTCGGATATACGGTCTATCTCATCGCCAAAAAACTCCACCCTTATAAGATACTCGCCGCCCTGTGCCGGATATATTTCAAGCACGTCGCCGTGCACCCTGAAGGTAGCGCGTTTTATATCCATCTCGTTTCTGTCATACTGCAGGTCAATCAGCGCGCGTATAACCTCCTCCCTGTCCCTTACCATCCCGGGGCGCAGGGATACTACCATATCCTTGTATTCATCAGGGCTTCCCAGACCATATATACAGGACACGCTGGCTACAACCACCACATCCTTTCGCTCCGCAAGAGATGCCGTTGCCGACAGGCGCAGCTTGTCTATCTCGTCATTTATCGCCGAGTCCTTGGCAATATAGGTATCAGAGGATGGTACATATGCCTCCGGCTGATAATAATCGTAGTAACTGACAAAATACTCTACCGCGTTTTCAGGGAAAAATTCCTTAAACTCACCGTACAGCTGTGCGGCAAGAGTTTTATTGTGTGCTATAATCAGAGTAGGCTTCTGCAATGCCTGAATTACATTTGCCATAGTGAACGTCTTTCCGGAACCGGTAACTCCAAGTAGGGTCTGGAACTGATTGCCCTTCTTAAAGCCCTCAACAAGGTCGGCAATCGCCTGCGGCTGGTCGCCTGTGGGCCGGTATTCGCTGTGAAGTTTGAATTTTTTCTGTCCATTTTGCACAAAAACCACCTCTGGAATCCATAATCAAAAAATTCATGTATAACGCTGCTTAAAGAAATTACATCTGGAATATATATCCAGAAGCTCCGCAATTCCTACCGCTGCATATGGTATCATCAATATAAAATAAGGAAATACATATCTCGGTTTAGCCTCCCACATCATACTGAAAAGGAAGCCTCCATAAACGCTTATTAAAAGGAGCCAATTTTCTACACTCGTCCATCTTTTCCTCATTATTATAAGCGAACAGAGCACCCCTCCATATACAAGAAGCTGATAAATATTCATAAATTCCTCAAGTTCTTTATCATTACCGTTAAAATATATATCATCGGCAAATTTATATGGTTCATCATAAAAGCTATTATTCATCACCAGACACTGATACATCGGCACATTCCACTGTATATTCATTTTTAATGTAAAAAAATCAATCGCATATCCGGGGTCGCTCACACATTTATCAATAAATTTCTCTACTTCCTCCCAGCCAAGCCCTGACGCGGTATAATAGTCGTATTCAGCCTCACTGTACAAATCTTCATTATAATTGTCAAACCATCCGGGCTCACCCTCTATAGTGTCATGTGTCCCCATCGCTATAAAAAGCACCGCAGGCGTAGACTTTGTATCCTCTGATATAAAGGGTTTATAAATCATCGTCACACCAAGCTGCATTAAGGCTATTCCCGCTATAACTGCCAGACCTGTAAAAAATAATTCCTTCCTCGCCCTCTGTATAAGCTTTACCAGCACAACAATAATAAACGCTGCAGCAATAATAAGCGTATTCTGCCTCAGCTGAACCATTGCTCCGCATACTGCCGCCAAAGCAGGCAGCTTCCACCACACAAAGCTGTCAATCACAGACAATAAAATCCATGCAGCAAGCAATGCCATACCCGTAGAAGGAATTTCTCCATATACAAAAGGAGTATAGCCATACATTGGAATGCAGCAAAGCATCAGCAAAAGGTATATGATGTCAGCCTTTAAATTATTTCCCGATATTCTCTGTATTATCTTATGTCCAAAGAAAATTATTACAAAAACCATTAATGCGGAAAAATATTGATATGCCTTATAATTTCCCTGCCCAAAAAACAAAAATAAAACGCGCATAAAGGTTATAAGCCCGAGCTGCTGCTGATGTATTCCAACATATCCGCCCTTAAGCAGAGAAGATGTGTCGCCATTTTTATACGCGACAGCATAGCTTACTATATTTGCCTGGTCTCCCTGAGGTTCAGTTTTTGACGCAATTATCCAATATACGCTCACAGCGGTACACACAACCCCGGCTGCAGCCGCAATTACATCCATTCTTTTGTGAATCGGAAGCTTTTCACACAAAAAGCCTGACAGTCCCATAAGAATAAGTCCCGCGGCAATTCCGAGCAGGTTAAGCAGCACATTATCCTCTTTCACATACACGAACTCATTCCAGAATTCCTCATTAACCCAGCTCAAAAGCAGGCTAAAGCCAAACAACACGGCAAATAACACCATACATATGACACAAAATATCTGTGTAAGAGCCTTCTCTCTGTCTGGCATTAAGCGCCCTGCACCTTTATTCCTCATATTTCCTCTCATTCCTTATAAAACAACGAATAATTGTCATATTTTTCTTCGATAAAGCCTGCGCTCCTCAGCTCATCACAATACTCCTCAAATCTGCCGCACACAATATAATTACAGTCATCAGAAATTTCCTGAAGAGAGCCAAACCAATAATTATTCCATTCGATGCATTCATCCCCTGCCAGGTCAAAATCATATGGTGATATTTTGCTGCTTAAGGCATAATAAATTCCAACCTCTGATACAAATGTCCGTTTATTCTTTAACACATCATTATTTTCAATTACATCGACCGCCTCAGCAAAGGTGCATCCAAAATACGCAAGCTTAAATGTGGCATCCGTATATTTAAAAAAGTAAAAGCCCGTAAAGCGCAGAGCGCATACTGCATATATCAGACATATTGCAGCGGCAATAAGTGGATATACTCTCCCGGCATGCTTTTTTATCGCATACACTCCTCCGACCGACAGCAGTATAACCGCACAGAATATAGAATTCATGGTATATGTACATGGTTTTATATGCGCTTCAAAAAACAATACCGCCAAAAACCAAAAAAGAGGAAACGCAATAAAACTGATTTCCTTTTTTTTCAGACTTTTAACCAGTCCTGCAAATGCGTCCGCAATCCCTGCCAAAAACAGCGGAATTGTCAGCGCGTAAAGGTTACAGATACCCGGAATTGATTCATAGAGATAATTGTCTCCAATAAATACACTCTTTAAAGCCGTAATAAAATATGACAGGTTAAATCTGCCAATTGATGATGCCCTGTAATATTTTATATTTGTTATTGTAAAAAATCCTATGGTAAACTCTTCCAAATCAAACAGATTTACTATCTGAACCAATATCAGCGGTAAAGCCAGCACTGCCATCGGACATGCCATGCACACCCACTTTTTAAAAGAAAGCCCCTTTACCACAAGCAGGTATAGCAGCGACAAAAGCAGAAACAACGGCAGTATTATATATGACAGGGCATATGTGTACAGCATTATTCCGCCGGCAATCCCGCCAACGACATAGCGCCATGTCCTGCCCGTCTCAAGCGCCGTCACAAAGAAGTAAAGAAACACCGTTGATGCGCCCAGCATTAAATTACAGTCCAATCCAAAACGGCTCTGCATTACCATATATGGGCAGAAGGTAATCAGGCCCGCGGTCAATACAGCCGAAAAAATGTCGTCAGAAAATATCCTCCGTGACAGCTTAACTCCGAATATAAGTGTCAGTGCTGAAAAAACAACTACGGGAAGGCGTACCAGCCAGATATTATATCCAAAGCATTTAAACAGCACCGCACATATAAATGCGTAAAGGCTGCTTTGACCTGCGCCGTAATTATCCAGATAGACCGGCCATGATTTAAGCCATCTGTCCACACCGTAATTTGCCAGACTCCATGCATCATAGGCCATGCCCGCCTCATCAACATGTAACCCCAGAGGCAGACAGTCAAGCCTAAATAACCTCGTAATCAAAAATCCTATTCCAATCAGCAAAAATGCAGCCCCACACGCCTTCTGTTTACCACTCTCAGTCAAGCCCTTCATCATGCCTCCAAATTTTGTCAGTTATTCATTAATTATGGGAGGTATCTGCTCAAGCATATTGTCCATATCCTCAAACATCGCACTCTTGGTAGTTCCAAGCTGATTCACCCTGTCAATATGTTCAAGTACCTCACCGTACTCTGTTTTAGTCTTATCAAAATATCCCTTTAGGGAAGCCAGCTCCTTCTCCGAAACACCAATTGCATCCGCAATCCTGCTTTGCACCGACGTAGCGCCCTCTGCTGCCTGTGTAATTTTGTTAAACATTCCATAAGTCTCATCAACCTTCTCAAGGCTCTGTCCCAGAGCCAGGGTTGACGAGCTTATACTGTTCTTAAGCTCACCCGTTCCCTTTGCGACATCGCCGATGCTTGTATCTATCTCGCTCACAAGTCCCTTTATCTCATCAGCAAGATTTTTAACCTCAACCGCGACAACGGCAAAGCCCTTGCCCTGCTCTCCGGCCCTTGCAGCCTCAATTGACGCATTCAGAGCCAGCATATTAGTCTGGTTTGCAATGGAAATAATTTTATCCATACATTCCCGTATATTGTTCACCGCAGACTGAAAATTTTCAAACGTATTCTGAATCTCACCAAAATAAGTCTGAACCTTAAGCGCACTGTTTTTAAGCTCTTCAACGCCTGCCTGTGCATCATTTACCGAATCGGTAATCTCCTCCCTGACACCTGCAAACTGATTTGAAGCTGACTCTATATTTGAAAATGTATCACCAAAGCTGTGCAGCCTCTCCTGAAAGTCCTCTGTCTCCCTAAGCACTACATTGAATGACTCTCCAACATGGGTAAGCTCCTGAAGTGAATCAACCTCCTTTATTGTCAGCTCCTTCTGGTATTCCTTGAGACTCTGCGCCACATGAAGTATGGGATATAAATCCTTATCCTGGGGCTCCTTAGCAACACTCTGCTCTATATCCTTTTTTCTTTTAAAAAACATTTTTATACCTCCTCATTCAAAGACTACACATGTCATAGACTGATTTACAAAACAATTATTATAATGCTCACCATAGCCTACAAGCCCCGCATGACCGTCCAATGTGCTCATAAGCTTCAGATATTCGTCCATATAGTTATTGTCTGTAAAAAGCAAATAACGGAACAGACAGTTTACGGAAAAAACTGCTGAGATTTTTGAAAAATCCCTATGTATCTGATTAATTGTCTCCTGAACCGTCGCCTTGTAATCCCCCAGTTCAAGCAGGTTAAGCACATCTGAATCATTCACCTGTCTGTAGCATGCAAGCGCATTTCCGCTTACCTCCTTAATTGATATGATACAGGTATCATCGCCGTTAAGCTTGCCAAAAGGATTCTTAAAGGTCTGTGTGGTAATTTCCTTCTCTGTTATATTAAGAATATCCTGATATACCTGCTTTGCCGGCTTCCCGTTTAATTCTCCCAATATATATTTCTTTCTGTCCGTCCTGGAAGCGACAAAACGATACCCCTCCATCTGGTGATAAATATTCTCCTTATATGCCTTTATCTTTCCTCCATTGTTCTTAATTACTGCATATGCAACTGCGTCAGTATATACCCTTCCGTTTGCAGATACCCTTCCTGCATCGCCGGTTCCCCCAACAAGAGATATATTCCTGCGCTTAAGCACACTATACATCGTAGTCAGAACACATGCGTCATTTCCAGCGCAGAAATCTATAACTACAGTATTTTTCTGCTCGGCACGTACACCTGCAACGTCCTCCTCAAGCCTTTTAATGTATTTTACAGGCATGTCCGACACCTGCTCAAGAACATTAGCCACAGCTGTAACACCGTCATAATAAGCTACAATGCCGACACCCTTTTCCACTACCTTTGAGTCATAGCTCATTCCGATACAGCCAATGCTGGGAATACCGGGATAAAGCTCCTCTAGCTCCCGCACATGCTCATCAAACTGCTCAGCATTGGACATCAGCATAATAAGCTGAGGATTTGAAATTCCACGTACCGCTTCTTTAAGATTACCGCTTTTGCTTGCCCCAAAAAACTGTTTCAATACTTTACCCACTCTTTCATAATTCTTTTTATATTGTATAATTTTTATAATCCAAATTCAATACCGTCCTTATGTTTGTTTCCAATACGTAATCTGCGCAGGACAAAGATAAACACAGCCGCCCAGCTTATCAGGCTTATCACCTCGCTTACGCGCCAATAATACGGGCTGACAAAGCGTACCGATACACTGCCTGAAAATCCTGCCGGTATAATTACCCTCACGACATTATTCTCCCCCTTTACGGTCTTAAGCTCCTCATCAGTGCCGTATCCGTACGCCTGATAGCCCTTATAGTGCTGAAG
>JAJQGF010000242.1 GCA_021200695.1 Lachnospiraceae bacterium | reverse complement strand
CCTTAATTTTGCTCAAATCGGTTTATTATATCACAAATCCAAAGCTCGGGCAATATCCTTTGCCGTCTGAAAATGTCTCAATTTGTCGCAAAATTTAAACCCTAAAGCCTTTTTAGCCTTCTCACCTCAAAAAAAGCGACGAATGCCGCGACGGCCCCGACAGAAAAATTACTTACAAGCATCACTATTCCCACGCTTTTTGCTCCTACATCAGTGAAGCTCTGAAGTATCCACAGCACCGGAATTCTGAATACGAAAACCCTCGAAAAATTAATCCACAGCGTAGTCTTCGTCTTTCCAAGTCCGTATAAAAGCGCCATAACCGCAGAATTGATTCCAAGCGTTATCGCACCAAATGCCTCGTATTTATATACCTCCTTGATAAGCTGGTGAAACTCACTGTCTCCGCTGTCAAACCATGTGGCTATAAAGTCAAGCTTCAGAAGAGTAAGCGTCATAAAAAAAGCACCCACCAGCACATTTATGACAAGAACCTTCTTAAAGGCTGATATCGCCCTGTCCGGTTTTCCGGCTCCCATATTCTGACTTATAACCGCAGCCGCGCCCTCCTGAAATCCATTCTGCGGATTAGTATTAATACCTCCGATATTATTTGATACTCCCAGAGCCCCCACAGTAAGCGCACCATACATTACACTCATGGCATTTATCACAGTCTTTCCAAAGGAAAATGCCATTTTTTCCACCATCACGGGAACTGACTGTGTTATCATTGGAAGCACGACCTCCTTTTTAAAGGTGACCGCCCTTATTGAAAATCCAAATGTATTGTTCTCCTTTTTCAGACTGTTTACTATGCCAAACACAAACAGACATAATTGTGATATCAGCGACGCGTAGGATATTGTCACAAGTGTGCCGTCAAGCACATATACAAACAATGCGGTCAACGCCAGCTTAATTACTATAACTATCATGTTAAGATACATGATTCGCTTTGAATTGCCTCTTGCCCTCTCAACAGAAATATAAACATTGTTAAATATCTGTACCACAAGGACTATCAGCTCGACACGGAAATATTCTCCGCCGACAGCTATAAGCTCGTCAGGTGTGCCTGCAAAGCCCAAAAACGCATCTACAAAAGGCAATATAAGCACAAGTATAAACGCGCCGGCCATTCCGCAGATTGCGTATAGGCTGCTGACACGCTTCTTTACCATAGCGTAATCGCCCTCGCCGTATGCACGGCTTATTTTGATGCCTGCTCCCACTGCAAGCCCCGTGCCTATCGACGACAAAAAAATACTTATCTGTGACAAATATGCAACCGCGGACACCGATTCACTGCTTATATGTGATGCCATCATGGTGTCAAGCAGCTTAAAAACCTGATTCAGACTTTGATACAGTGCAAGAGGGGTACCCACGGAAAGTATAACCCTCCACAAATTACCGTTCAGGCTCTCTTCTCTAAATTTTTCATCTCTCTCAGAGAGCTTCTCATTATTGATTTCATTAATTTCTTCATTTGCGTGTAATTCCGGCATTAATATTCTTCCTTCTCTTCTTTATAAAAATGCGATATGACACCCGTCAAAACAGTATCATACCGCAATTTTACATTTCAAAATAGCCCTAATTAAATTATTTAAACAAAAACTACTGTAAATTTAATATCACACATACAGCACTCATAAGCCGCCATTACTCTGCCGTCAAATCCCTATACCACTTAAGAGTATCGAGATAATCATCATAAACCGTATCCATATCAATGTTTTCAAGAATCATAAGCCTCGATACCTCCTGCCAGCCTGCTATCTCATACTCCTTCACAAAATCAAGCACAGGTGCAAGCTTACCCTCTCCATCAATAAGCGCACTCCTGATATCATCAGATACCTGAACCATATCAAGCGCATCCTTCATAGGCTTTTCAAGAATCACATCCAATACCGAAAACAGCCCCATAAGGAATAGCTCATCCTTTTGAGCGGCAAGACCGAATGAACCGGCAAGATTTTCCGCAAATTTTGCGCGCAGAAGAGATGCACGTGTAATTTCACTTGGCTTATCAGAATAGAGGGCATTAACCACAGCTGTGTTAATCCATCTCTTGAGCTCTCTCTGTCCAAGCATTGCCGCCGCATGTTTAATCGAAGTAATTCCGCCGTTTATGGACATATTGTTTACCATCTTAAGCAGCGATATTGTGAGCGCTGCATCACGGCTGATAATTGCCGCAGCCTGAGTCAGGTCAAAGTCATCACTGTTCACAATATTAAGCAAAGCAATATAGTTTACCTTCAGGAGGGAAACCTCATTTTCACCGCGGGTTATAGGTACCCTGTAAAAATCACCCTCATAAAATTCATATCCACCGGTCTTTTTCAGGCTTTCATATATATCCATCGTATCGATGTTGCCGGCACACAGCTTTATATTCGGATAAAGCTTTCCAAAATAGATTTTAGCCTTGTCGATAGCAATCCTTTTATTATTGAGGAACATATAATCCGCCATCTGCAATATCGGTCTATAATTCTCAAACTCAGACACCGGAAGCTTACGCATTGCAATTCTGTAGCCCTGCTCCCTTAACTCCCTTATCCGGTTTACATAAATTTCTATAGGTGGAATTGTGTTGTCTATAAGGAGTACAAGCCTCTCATGCGGAGCGTCACACTGTGACTCTATATCTGAAAAAATTGAAATATTTGTAACAGGTACAAATACCTCCTTATTATCAGTTAAAGTCTCTATTCCCATGCTCTGTATTACCTCCAGCCCGGGAATATTGGTCGCACCGTCATAAATCGCCGTTGCCTGAAGCAGCGGATTCAGCAGATAATTCTCCTTCTGTGAAAAAATGGAATATGCGCGAACTGCCATTTTGTCATCAAATAAAGGTATAAGTGTAAGTAACATTCATTCACCTCCGCAACGTATATAAACATTTGTTAAAATATCGGTTTCTTTTATAGAATTATAACATAAACTGCTTCATTACGCTATGGGAGATTAAAAATAGTTTAGCGCTTTCGCCAACATCACTAAGTATGACAAAACCCGCCAGATATTGGCATTTTCAAGTTCCTTTACGAAAGATAGCAAAATATTCTTTGTAGGTAAAAGTTAGGTTTCTATTTGCATTTATCGTTTGCGTAAGTATTCCCCATCAACCAAACGATTAACGGCGCCAGATGTGGTGTTATATGCAATACCAATGCCTCAGATGTTTTTTGAATATCAATTATAGGATTTGACTCCATATATCTGAATACCGACATTGCATTTTTAGATGCCCTACCCATTTTAGAAATAAGTTCTGCATTCTTATCATGCAGCACTGCCAATTTATCAATCGTTGTTATCGCATCTTCAGCAGATTACAACAAAGCCTGCAAAAAGAATTTAACCCACTGTTCATATTTTCATTTGGTTCGAGTCTCCGTCATACTGTCATAGTATTCCACACGATTCTTTTTAAAAAAATATGAAATATATAGTACCGGAGTTGTCAAAACATTCTTTTCCATTAAAAATAATGTAATCAGCAAGCAGTTGCACAAAGGAAGTTTACTCAGCCTTGAATGTGGGTTACAATTCTCTCTAAGACAGCAGGCTAATAATTTGCTTTTACAAGCAAACTGACCATTTCCTCAGACATCTCAACAATTGGAGGAACAGCTGGTAATGCGCTTGGCACAAAAGATTTATATGCCATTTTCCCTGACAAATTCGTCTTATAGTAACCGGTACGGTTTTCCATATGCATCAGCTCCTTTCACACCACTTGAAATACTGTTCTTATATACCGCTTTTATTTCAGTTTATCAGCTAAACCTGAAATAACTACAGGATTTTTGTATTCTTATTTCAGTTTGCACTGTCCTTAAGGAGAATATACCATCATATAAAAAGTATGCCGCGTTCATCATAAACACTGACAGAATTGCAAATTGTATTTTGGGCTATTGCAGACTTACTTTTTAAGCCCTGCAATAGTTGTATATTACATACAACCTGCAGGGCTTTACTTTTTAAAAAACGTATATTAATTTTCAGGAATTGTTAAAATCTGCCCTGCATAAATATGTCCCGGATTTGAAATTGTGCCCTGATTAGCATAATAAATCTTTCTCCACTGCAGGCTGCTGCCATAAACCTTCTGCGCAATTCTCCACAGATTGTCTCCTCCTGCTACTGTATATGTACCTGCTGACGTATTTGCCTGCTGTGTACCCGTAGATTTAGAGAGTAATCTTATGGTAAACACCTGACCCACATATATTTTGTCAGGATTTTTTATAAGCTCCGCATTGTCCGCATATATCTTCTGCCAATAAGAAGCAGAGCCATAAAATTTTATGGCTATTTTGCTTAATGTATCACCCTTTGTAACTGTATATGCCACTGTCTCCGCAGAGTCTACCGCTACAGATAAAGAACCGCTTCCTGAGCCGCTTCCTGAATCGTTGTCCGAATCATCATCTATATCGCCTATACCTGAATCGTCGTCCGAATCATCATCTATATCCCCTATATCATAATTCTGTGCAGCTCGTTTTAACGTATCTGTTGACTGAGTTCTAAACTCAATTCCAAGTGTATGTGTTCCGTCACCTACACTTGCAAGTGTCTGCGACTGTATTGTTATTCTTGTGCTGCCTGATTCAGATGTATAGTCCTGCCCTGAAACAAGCTTTTCTCCGTCTAGATATATATCGACAAATTCATCATATACTCCCTCGGAAATCATTAAATAACTGTCCGACATCGAATCCGCATCTATATCCGGTATTCTCTGTCTTAAATCATAGCCTGTATCAGTAGCTCCATCGACATTTGAATCAGTATTTTCTATAACAGTCAGCGTATATGTCCTGCTGGCAGACGAAAAAGAACTGTAGCTATTGCTCATTTTTACAGTAAATGTAAATTCACCTGTCTCCTTTGGCACCCCATAAAGCTCTCCGTTTTGCTTTATAACCATACCCTCCGGAAGCTCCCCGCTCCATAGCTCATAGCTTGTCTTATTCCAGCTGTATTTATTATTATTTTGAATCATCGTTCCATAAGGAACATACTTGACAGCCTGAGGAATCTCCTCCGTCACAATAACAGGGTCTCCAATCTGACCTGTAAGCTTAAGAACTGCCAATATATTGTCCCCAGATTTAATAGTAAGAATGCCTTCAATTTCTGTTCCATCAGAGATGCCATCCTTTGCCCTGATTCTAAGCTTTGCAAGATTTGGCAGCTCGCCATATGATGTTTCGGTGGCTGTTGTGCTATAACCCTCCAGCGCAAAGTCTCCATTTAACGTCCAATATTCATCAAGCTCAATCACATCTGATTCAAGCTCCGCCGACAGCTTATCAATAGCTTCCGTTCCCATATTAGCAAGCAATATATCATGCAAATTGTCATGGTAACTGTCAAGCATAATTTCACGCGTTGAATAAATTATTCCATTCTCAACCCTGGTTTCCGAACTGTCGTCAGTAAGGCTGTTTATATAAAGCTGACCCGCACCCTCTGTCGCTTTCACTACACATAACCAATAATTTGCCGAGTCAGTGCCGTTTTCTGCTGAAGCAGTATATTGCACGAAGCCATTTGAAAAGTCATGATAATTCTGTCCGCTGACCTCGGGTGAATCACTGCCGGAGGCATAAAGATTTACACCCGAGGAAGTGTAAAACATCGGGGCGAGATTGCTCAAATCAACATCCTGCCCAACTATAATCGTCCTATAGTTATGCTCGCCAAATGAATCCTCATCATAACCAACCAAATATGCATCTATGGTATTACCGTCACTGTCACACAGACCGGTAAACTGTACTGCGGTTCCGCTTCTAAGCGAATTCCCGGCATATGTAGACTTTGATGTTGTGCCCTGCTTTGTGATAACACAATAGATATATATTTCCTGCCCCTCCGTGCCATCCTCACCTATAAATATGGTAAAATATACACCCTGGCTGTAATCAGCAGCATAGCCTGTGTTATTATTAAACAAGGTATCCTTTATATTATCAGCCCCGGCTTCCACCGCTTCAGCTATGGAGGTATATTCTCCCAGATAAGCACCGGTCACATAAGTATTATCCGTTTTACCGTCTTTAGTATAGTTTGCACGAAGATAATATATGCCGTCAGCCGGATATTCGCTGTAAGTTGTTATTGTTCTTGTATAATTTTTTATTATTATGTTATTTCCACTTTCCCCCTTGACAGTGCTCTGTGAATAGCTGCTGCTGTTTGAATACGAAACATACGTATATGTTCCGTCCTGTCTTTCATACAGACTCATGCTGATGGAATTGCTTGTTGTACCCAGATATATTCTAAAGGGCAGACATCCCGTTACATTGCCGCTGCCATCATAAGACACCATGGTAATCCATTTTTGAGCATACCTTGTTATAGGGTATCCCGAATCTCTCTGTGTCATGTCCGCGCATAATATCTGACTCGTAATATCAGCTGCACTCTCCGCCTCCTGCGCATTGGTAAACTGACCCTCAAATATTTTCAAATCACTATATTGGACATCAGCAAAGACTTCATCATTTACCGCAAGACTTACATAACACAATTGAGAGCTGCTGCTCAATTCGGAATTTGAAACATAAATATATTCTGTCCTGTTTGTGCTACTATAATCATAATAATAGCTTTGATCATCAATTACTGAAAGGCTGGTGCGATTTCCCTCTTCGTCCTGAACATATATCTCAGGTACAAGCCATTCTCTTGACGACGTCACCTTTGTATTGACAATATACCGTATATTGTCAGGATTTAACTGATTACCGTCTCCCACAATCATTTCAAGTCTTTTGCCGGAGCTATAATATGTACCACTGCTCAAGTCAATAGTATCGCCCGCCATATTGACAGTGTAATCATCATCTGACGTGTATGTCCATGCAATACTGCTTGTATCTGTATATTCGCTTTCTCCTGTAAAGATTGTATCGACAGACACCATTGTAAGCTCCGCGGGTGTAAATGCAGTCAAATCAACTGTAAGATATTTTTCGGTAAGAGGAAGCAGTGACAACACGGAAAATTGACCGTTTTCACTGCTGGTAAATTCCTTTTCCTCCGGATATACTATAACAGTCTGATCCGCCACCTTCAGACTAAGCTGCGTTACAGCGGTATTATCAAAATATGCCGACACTCTAAAGGTATGTCCTCCAACCTCCACAGTAT
>JAJQGF010000303.1 GCA_021200695.1 Lachnospiraceae bacterium | reverse complement strand
ATTCTGAACATCGGGTATAATATAAATATAACTGCCGATGCTTTTAATACAAAGAATAAAGCATTTATTGCGCCTCCATGCAGAAGGCTCTCCGCCGCTCCCGCAGCTGCCATTACAAAAAGAAGCTTATTAGGTATCCTGCCCATACTGTAATCTGTGATGCAGGCTGCCATGATAAAAATACATAAAACCACCAATCAGCAATCATCTCCTTAGTTATTAAATTAATTACGTTTGAAGTCTCAGGCAGACATCACCTGCAAGATTATCTCAGAAGCCATTAAAGAATTTATATGGCTTGTTGTATATTGCATTATATATTTTGTTTTTCTGTTTTTCAAGTAGCATTTTCAAAAAAATAATTTTTTGTTAAAATATCACAAAATTTCAAGGATTCCAATTCCGTAAAGTGCCGCAAGCCCAGGAAAACCAAGAATTCCTGATGTCAAAACGGTTATCGGATTAACCCCCACAGACAAGTTTATTCCAATTGTTTCTAATGCTCCGTTTATAAAATATATCGCTATGCAGCCCAATACGCTTCTCATAACAATATTAAGCAGCCATTCCGCCTTTCCTCTGAGAGCGCCTATAAACAAAACCAATACACACGTTCCCATAATAAGCAATATTCCCATATTATTTTCCATATCAGCACCGGTTTATTTCTTTGTTCATACTATGTCCTTAAAATAAAATATAGAACCTGTATTTTTGGCAAAAACTGGAGCCCTTATTGGTATATTTTACAATTTTAAAGTCTATACTTGTAACAACAAACTGAAAGGAACAATATAAATGCTCGCTTTTCACAGTTCATTTGAAACACCCGAATACCTTGAGGAGGATTTTACCCCGGTAGATTTAAAAAAATGCATAGAAAAAACCCGCCGGGATATAGATATCGCCTATGCGGGCTTTGACAACGCTCTGGATGCGGATGTCATTGACAGCTATATTTATGAAATTAATTCCCTCCAAAAGCGTTATGCACATCTCACGGAGCTTGCTGCGGCACAGACCTCAGACAATGGGGAAGGGCTATATAAGCATTCCCCTATTAGAACCATTGTCAGTCATGTCTTCGGATAAGCGGTTTCTGCCATATGTAAGTCCGGAGTATACTGTCTGGGAATTATCCATTACCGGTCCCTGAGTATTCTGCCTGGCGAGCTCACTGTATGCATCACGCAGAGGCTTTATTATGCCCCTGATTTCTCCGAAGCATCCGCTCATATTCCTTACCTCGCATACCGCAAGGCGGCGGATACAGAAAAAATAAAGCTGAAGCAAAGCCGGCGCCGGTTCGTACTCCATATTAAGAGAATGAAGGAGTTCATTGATACATCCTCTGGACTTGCGTATTGCCTCGCGGAATGCTAATCTGTCATTTGCCTTACAGGCTTCCTCTCCCTCGTCAAGGTAGCACAGAAGCATCTCATATAAGATAACCACCATTTCAGTAGAGTTTGCCTGTGTAATTCTCAGCGTGAACTGTTGTTTTACATCACTCGTCATATCATTTCCCTCACCGTAAAAAATAACTTAGCCGCGTCTTACTGCAAAAGCTGCAATACCTGTGAAGGTCTCTCGTTTGCCTGCGCAAGCATGGATGTGCCTGCCTGCACCAAAACCTGATATGTAGTATAATTAGTCATTTCCTCAGCCATGTCTACATCCATAATTCTTGAATATGCAGCGGTTACATTTTCATTTGTAATGTCAAGGCTGTCTACTGTTGATTCAAGTCTGTTCTGATATGCGCCCAGCTTGCCTCTTACCTCAGAAACATAGCTGATTGCATCCTTAATCCTGTTTATTCCGTCGTTGGCGCCGGCTTCAGTGCTGACATCAAGCTTTTCTATCCCCATATTTTTAAGATTCATCGCAGGAATGTCAATCTCCAGCACCTGACCCTCATTAGCGCCAATCTGAAGCACCATTGAACCAATTCCGGTAATATCAACGCTAACGTCGCTCGCTGTATATGAATCTGTCGGTTCTTCTGTAAGCTGACTCGAAAGGTCAAGCTTAAGCTCAAAGCCGTCTCCATTTTTAGATTTTATAGTAAGGATTCCGTCCTTCATTTCAGTATATATATTATCCTCGTCAGGGAATCCGTCTCCGCCTTCAAAGCTGTCAACCGTATAGGTCTCAATTCCATCCTCGTCCACGCTTTTACTTACTGTAAGCGAGTTGATTATATACTCACCGGCACTGACCTCATCACTGTATGAGCTGACCTTTATGTCAGGTGTGCTTGTATATCCCTTGTTGGAAAACTCCCCATCCAGCAAATTCTGGCCGTTAAACTGCGTGGTCTCGGAAACGCGTTCTATTTCCTCCTTGAGCTGCTCAACCTCCTGCTGAATCACCTCGCGGTCCTCATCAGTCATAGTTTCATTTGCAGACTTTACGGCCAGCTCATTCATACGCTGAAGCATATCTGCAACCTCATTGAGAGCGCCGTCTGCTATTTCGATTACCGATATGCCATCGCTTGCGTTCTGGCCGGCAGTGGAAACTCCTTCAATCTGCGCATTCATTCTCTTTGACATTGCAAGTCCCGCGGGATTATCCTTCGCATGGTTAATTTGCAGACCCGATGAAAGTCTCTCCAATGACTGCGATAAAAGGTCGTCATTATTTGCCAATGCATTGTTCGCGAGCATGGCTGATACGTTGTAATTAATTCTCATAGTCTTCCTCCGTTATTACCCTACCGACTGCAAAAACAACTTTGCAATACGGTACAGGTCAATGTTCTCAGCTCCTTCTGTCCCTGTCGAATCAGCATCCATGCCCGATTTGTTTTCAATATATTCGTCCGAGCGGAAAATCCTCATATTTCCTGCGGAGATTTTGTCTAATCCGCCCTCACCTCTTGAAATGCGGTCACTAACTATATCGGCACTTGTTCTCAGTTTCGTAACCTCTTCCTCGGTATTTCCGATAAAAATTCCTGTCAGCTCTCCGTTGTTCAGTGTAAAATGCGCCTCGGCAGCATTGTTATCCGGCATTTCTACCCTTATGTGAACACTGCCCTTTTCCTCTCCCCCTGTTTCAAAGCTGAGACTTACCTGTGCAAGCTCATCTCCTATATACATAGGCAGTATATATTCTTCATTAGAAGCAAGCCCTCCGGCAATGCTCAGCTGTTTATGCATCAGCTTCATATCTCTTACATCAATGCTTGTATCCGCCTCTGCGCTCCATTCCTCAACCGAGGCTTTAAGTGCAGTAAGCATATCATCGTAAGCCTCCTTAAAATCCTGACTATCGTCAAGCTTTTCCCACACGTCCCCCATATCCGTGCCGTCTTCGGAAGGCGCTTCACTCTGTTCCCTGATACGTCTGTCTATTTTGCTGAAAAGCTTTTCCTCCCCATGTAAAAGCTCCTGTGCTGCAAGAAGGTTTTCCGCGCTGGCAGTTATCTCTCCCCTCTGTAAAAGCGCCGCCGCATCAGCATCAGCATTTACGCTCTCCCTTAAATGCGCAAGCTCCTCGGAATAATATTCCGCTGCAGCCTCGTCGGTATACGATACCTCCGTGAGAATTTCGTCAACACTGCTGACAAAGCTCCTCGCAATCTGGTCTGATATGCTTTCCCCATTTTTAATAATTTCTGTAACCGTGCCAAAGGAATCCTCTACCTTTACATCTAAATGCTTAAATCTGCTGCTTCTCACCGCCGAAAGAAGATTTGAAAACTGAAGCTCTGCCTGAGTGTTTACAAGAGCGCCGACAGCCGCTCCATCAGAATTTTCAATCTGCCTCAGCATCCTGAATACGCCTATATAGCTCTCTCTCTCCTCCTCCGAAATGTCTCCACGGTGTTCAAGGTTATACAGAAAACGGCTGTAGCTCTCCGCCCGATCCTCATACTCCTCCTGATTATTGTCAAAATAGCTCTCCAGCTCATCAAATGTATTTTCAAGAGGATTAATGCCGTCACGTATCATCTGCAAGGTTGACGCAGGTGTCATCTTTTTGATAACGCTCTGCACCTGCGAATCAGCAGCGCTTACTCTTTCTATATTTTCAGCAGTTATCTCCATACTGTTGTAGCCCAATATTCTGACTGCTCTTCTGTTTTCGTCATTCAGCTCAAGCTCCATGTCAGCTATTATATCGTCAACATTGGCAAATGCCTTCTCAATGCGGT
This sequence comes from Lachnospiraceae bacterium, assembly GCA_021200695.1. Classification (GTDB taxonomy): domain Bacteria; phylum Bacillota; class Clostridia; order Lachnospirales; family Lachnospiraceae; genus Acetatifactor. Next base: position 3,038 of record JAJQGF010000303.1, on the reverse strand, counting down.
CTCCCAAATCCTTTCTGGGCGCAGTCATAAGAGCTTCATAGCTTTCATTTGCTCTTGCATATTTATCTCTTAAGGCGCTTCCCTGAGCATGAAGCTCTGACAGAGTAATCTCCGTACTCCGCAGGCTGAACCCGCCTATAATCTGCGCCGGCATTGACGGAATTTCACTGACAACCCTGTCAGTTTCATTCATCAGCCTGTATTTAGAGACTGCCTCCGCGGTATCGGGAAAATACTTTCCCGCAAGCTCCTCCTCCGCCTGCTTTAAGGCTTCAACCAATTCCTCCATCGGCGCCGTATCAATCGAGAAATCACTTTTTAAAAGCTTTACATTTACCTCCGCTGTCATTCTCAGACGGATTTCTTCAAGCTGTCTTCTGGCTGCAATATTATCTTCAATATTCTCCTGCGCGGCATCAGACATAAAATATGTAAGAATATCCGCCGCCTTTTCATATATGCTCCCGCTGTCTGACAAATCCGCATGTATCGGATTTTCTCCCTCCGCAATGGCATTTGCCGCAGCCACAGCAAATGTCTCCTCGGTTATAGGAAGCTCACAGCTTTTAATATTCGAAAGCCTTTGGAGATTCTCTGCTGTTATGGGAAGTCCTCTGTCTAAAAGCCATTCCGCCGATTCCCTGACCGCTTCATTTACCTCAAGCCCCGACTGTTTTATAATGCGGTCTATCTCCTCCTGCATGCCATCTGTATCACTGCCTGCACGCATTCCATAATATCCCTGAATATTCTCTGCAAAATATATTCCCGAACTGCTTACTGCATCTTTGCTTCCGCTATTTTCCGCCAGATAAAAATTCCATATTTCAGGCTCAAGCTCATTATCTATCATATAGCTTACAGCGCCATCGTCAGGAGGAGCAAGACGCGATGCCATATCCCATGCCTGCGCCACCTGCTTCAGATTGTCCCCGGTAAGCGGTATATCTGCCTGAGCAAAGCTGTCCGCCACAGCCCTTGCAAGCGTTTCGCTTCCGATTGCCGAAGACAGCGTATCTATATCAATGTCATCGTTATAGCCCGCAATAATCTGACCGGAAGCCGCAAGCTCTGCCTTAATCTTATCCACAATAGTAACCGCTGTGTCAGGGTCCATATTCCGGAAATCAAATCCATCCTCCTCAAGTCTGGCATAATCCTCCTCCGACAGTGTATTTGACATTACTGTCATATAATCCTGCCGCACACCGGCGTCTATATTTCCGGCCTCCTGCTGAAGCTCAATCAGAGATTTTCCCTTTTCTCCGCCCTGTTTACCGCCTGCACTCCACATTTCTCCTTCACCGGTTAGAATATCTGCCTGAAATACTGCGCTTCTGGCTGACACAACACCGCTGTCCTGATTTGTGTGTTTTGTATGCACATTGTCACCATACTGTCTTTCCATATCTGATATGCTGCCGGTCTGAAAATTAATCCTCATGCTGTCCCTTTCTCACGTGTCCTTCGTCCTTTATAAGACGGTTAATATATTTATATGTAAGCTACGCTAACATTTTATTAAATTTAAAAGGCGAGCGCCGCAACATTGCTGCACTCACCTTTTATTTCGGTGAAAATATAATATTTCTTAACCCTGTTAAAATACAAATACTGCTGCCGTAAACGGAGGCAAATCAAAGCTGATGGAGTAATCATGGTAATGACAGGGCTCAGCTACCGCCGTAATCTCTGCCGGAAGCTTGTTTCCAAAGCCGCCAAACCTTTCCTCGTCGCTGTTTAAAATCAGCTTATACTTTTTCTTCCTGGGAACGGGAATCTGATACTTTTCCCATTTCATTGGAGTAAAATTAATAACAAAAAGGAGGCTGTTTTTGCCCGTGGAATCCTTTCTTACAAATGCATAGGTGCTTCTGTCGGCATCATCAGCATTCATCCACTCAAAACCATTCCAGCTGTTATCTATTTCATATAATGCAGGATACTTTCGGTATATTTTCAAAAGCTCACGCATATATTCGTACATACCGCGATTGTTCTTCTCTCCAAGCAGATACCAGTCAAGCTCTCTTGCTTCACTCCACTCTCTCTCCTGGCCAAAATCCTGACCCATGAAAAGCAGCTTCTTTCCGCAATGACCAAACATATACGTATATCCTATTCGAAGATTCGCATATTTATCAACAGTATAGCCCGGCATTTTATTTACCATCGAGCATTTTAAATGAACCACCTCATCATGCGACAGCGGCAGAATATAATTTTCGCTCTCATTGTAGGTCATGGCAAATGTCATGGCATAATGGTTTCCCTTACGCATAATCGGGTCAAGCTTCATATATTCACAAAAATCATGCATCCAGCCCATATTCCATTTAAATGTAAAACCAAGTCCCTCAGTACCAATATCAGAGGTGACATTGGGCCATGCGGTTGATTCCTCAGCAATGGTAAGAAATCCCGGATATGTTCCCCGAACTACCGAATTCATATGCTGGAAAAATACTATTGCATCAAGATTTTCATTACCGCCGTTTTTATTCGGAAGCCATTGCCCATCCCTTTTCCCATAGTCAAGATACAGCATTGAGGCCACCGCATCCACACGTATTCCATCTATGTGGAACTCTCTTAGCCAGAAAAGAACATTTGCAATAAGAAAATTTTTCACCTCCGGCTTTTCATAGTTAAATATTTTTGTGCCCCAATCGGGATGCTCGCCCCTCCTTGGGTCGGGATGCTCATAAATACATGTGCCGTCGAATTCTCCAAGTCCAAACGCGTCTGTTGCAAAATGTGCGGGCACCCAATCAAGGATAACGCCAACTCCGGCCTTGTGCAGTTCATTTACAAGATACATGAAATCCTTCGGGGTTCCATATCTGGAGGTAGGTGCGTAATAGCCCGTAACCTGATATCCCCATGAGCCGTCAAAGGGGTGTTCGGCAATCCCCATCAGCTCAATATGTGTGTATTTCATTTCCTTAAGATATTCAACTATTCTTGCAGCAAACTCCCTGTAATTATAAAAGCCGTCCTCAGTGCCGTTAGGATGCTTCATAAAAGAGCCTATATGA
>JAJQGF010000107.1 GCA_021200695.1 Lachnospiraceae bacterium | reverse complement strand
TAAATACAACGATATAAGGAACACCAACCTGACGGGAAAGAAGAATATGCTCCTTAGTCTGAGCCATAACACCATCAGTAGCAGCAACAACAAGGATAGCACCATCCATCTGTGCAGCACCGGTAATCATGTTCTTTACATAGTCAGCATGGCCCGGGCAGTCAACGTGTGCATAATGTCTCTTCTCAGTCTGATACTCAACATGTGCGGTAGAAATCGTAATTCCACGCTCTCTCTCTTCGGGTGCCTTATCAATGTTCTCAAAATCTACTTTCTCATTACCTGCAACTCTCTCAGCGAGAACCTTTGTGATAGCTGCGGTAAGGGTTGTTTTACCATGGTCAACGTGTCCAATGGTACCAATGTTACAATGGGGCTTTGTTCTTTCAAATTTAGCTTTAGCCATTATTGAAATCCTCCTTAAAATATAAATCTGGTTTTGTTTATTCTCGCCGAAGTGCACTCCGCGCACTTTGGCGCACTTAACTCGGCTACCTCTGATTATATTAAATAATCAGAGGTATTTCAAGTTATTTTTAATTAAATTAGCTACAAATTGCAGTAATTACAATCAATCCTTCTTTGCCGCGAGCACTTTATCCTGTACATTCTTCGGAACCTGCTCATATTTTTCAAAGAACATTGAGTAATTTCCACGTCCCTGAGTCTTTGAACGCAAATCTGTTGAGTAACCGAACATCTCTGCAAGAGGAACAAATGCTCTGACCATCTTTCCTCCGCCAATATCCTCCATACCCTCAACGCGTCCGCGGCGTGAATTAAGGTCACCAATTACATCTCCCATATATTCCTCCGGCATTGTAACCTCAACCTTCATAATGGGCTCAAGGAGCACAGGAGATGCCTTCTGCATAGCTTCCTTGAAAGCCATAGAGCCTGCGATGTGGAATGCCATCTCAGATGAGTCAACCTCATGGTAGGAGCCATCATATACATTGGCATGAACACCAAGTACAGGGAATCCGCCGAGGATACCTGCCTGAGCAGCCTCCTTAATACCTTCTCCTACTGCAGGAATATATTCCTTAGGAATCGAGCCGCCGACTACAGTTGATTCAAAAAGCAATGTAGGCGGTTCATTGATAAGAATATTAGCTTTGGGGTCAAAATCAAATTTCTCGCAGTTTGCCTCAAGAGGCTCAAACTTAACTTTACAATGTCCGTACTGTCCACGTCCGCCGGACTGCTTTGCATATTTGGAATCAACATCTACAGCCTTTGTAAATGCTTCTTTGTAAGCAACCTGAGGCGCGCCTACGTTCGCCTCAACATGAAACTCACGAAGAAGACGGTCAACAATAATCTCAAGATGGAGTTCACCCATACCTGCAATGATAGTCTGACCGGTCTCGGTGTTTGTATGAGCACGGAATGTCGGGTCTTCCTCAGCCAGCTTTGCAAGCGCCTCACCCATCTTAGTCTGACCTGCTTTGGTCTTGGGCTCAATAGCAAGCTCTATAACAGGCTCCGGGAATTCCATAGACTCAAGGATTACAGGGTGCTGTTCATCACAAATAGTGTCTCCGGTAGTTGTAAACTTAAATCCAACTGCTGCTGCAATATCTCCGGAGTATACCTTATCAAGCTCTGCACGCTTATTTGCATGCATCTGAAGTATACGTCCTACACGTTCCTTTTTATCCTTAGTAGCGTTCAAAACATAAGAGCCTGAGTTAAGCGTACCTGAATATACACGTATAAACGCAAGCTTTCCTACAAATGGGTCAGCCATAATCTTAAATGCAAGTGCGGAGAAAGGCTCCTCATCTGAGGAATGTCTCTCTACTTCGTTGCCGTCGAGGTCAACTCCCTTAATTGCAGGTATATCAGTAGGTGCAGGCATAAACTCAAGGATTGCGTCCAACAGCTTCTGAACACCCTTATTGCGATATGCAGAACCGCAGCATACCGGAATTGCCTTGCATTCACAGGTTGCTCTGCGCAGAACCTTTTTAAGCTCATCAGCAGAGGGTTCTTCTCCCTCGAGATACTGCATCATAAGGTCATCATCCAGCTCACAGATTTTCTCAATAAGCTCTGTATGATATTCCTCTGCCTGAGCGGCCATATCTCCAAGCTCGTCCGTGACGGTGATATCATCGCCTTTCTCATCGTTGTAGATATATGCCTTCATCTCAAACAAATCTATAATGCCCTTAAAATCATCCTCCTTGCCTATAGGCAGCTGGATAACTATGGCATTCTTACCAAGTCTGGTTCTAATCTGGTCTACTGCACCGTAAAAGTTTGCACCAAGGATGTCCATCTTATTTATGAAAGCCATACGGGGTACATTATAGGTGTCAGCCTGACGCCATACATTCTCAGACTGGGGTTCCACACCGCCCTTCGCACAGAAGACGCCTACTGCGCCGTCAAGCACACGAAGGGAACGCTCAACCTCCACTGTAAAGTCAACGTGACCCGGAGTATCAATAATATTGATACGATGCTCCAAAGCTCCGGGCATGGGCTTAGTCTCTTTTTCAAGCGTCCAGTGGCATGTTGTAGCTGCGGAAGTGATAGTAATACCTCTCTCCTGCTCCTGCTCCATCCAATCCATTGTAGCAGTGCCTTCGTGAGTATCACCAATCTTATAGTTAATACCAGTATAATAAAGGATACGCTCTGTCAATGTAGTCTTACCTGCATCAATATGAGCCATAATTCCTATATTTCTGGTTCTTTCAAGCGGATATTCTCTTCCAGCCAAGGTTTTTTCCTCCTTTTAAAATTAAAAACGATAGTGAGCGAAAGCCTTGTTTGCTTCTGCCATCTTGTGCATATCTTCTTTTCTCTTTACAGCAGAACCTGTATTGTTCGCAGCATCAAGAATTTCGTTTGCAAGTCTCTCTTCCATGGTCTTCTCACTTCTCTTGCGAGAAAACATGGTAAGCCAGCGCAGACCAAGCGCCTGACGTCTGTCAGGCCTTACCTCGATGGGCACCTGATAGGTAGCGCCGCCGATACGTCTTGCCTTAACCTCAAGAACAGGCATAATATTATTCATTGCCTCTTCAAACACTTCAAGAGCCGGCTTTCCGGCTTTCTCCTCTACTCTGGCAAATGCTCCGTACACAATCTTCTGGGCTACACCCTTCTTACCATCAAGCATAATGTTGTTGATAAGCTTTGTAACCACCTTGTTGTTATACAAAGGGTCAGCTAATACATCTCTCTTCTGAATATGTCCTTTTCTTGGCACGTTTCTTCCCTCCTTATTAATTTTGCCGACTTATATGCCGACTGTAATAAATCATCGGTACTCACATGTGTTTCCCCAAGTGTTCGCGCTGTTATATCTGTATTACAGAATTCCAACACTTTTCTTAGTTTCGTTTAGTGGTACGCACAATCTTATCGATTGCGCAGAATCCATACGGATTCTTCTCAGTCAAGCCTTCCCGCGGACTTATTTTTTAGCTTCCTTGGGCTTCTTTGCGCCGTACTTCGAGCGGGCCTGTTTTCTGTTAGCTACACCTGCAGTATCAAGTGTACCACGAATAATGTGGTATCTTGTACCGGGAAGGTCTTTAACTCTGCCGCCGCGGATAAGTACAACACTGTGCTCCTGAAGATTGTGGCCTTCTCCGGGAATATAGCTTGTAACCTCGATTCCGTTTGAAAGACGAACTCTGGCAATCTTTCTGAGAGCTGAGTTAGGCTTTTTAGGAGTTGCTGTCTTAACAGCAGTACATACACCACGCTTCTGAGGAGCAGAAACATTTGTTGCCTTCTTGTGAAGGGAATTATATCCTTTCTGAAGAGCAGGTGCAGTAGACTTCTTTACAGATGTCTGACGTCCTTTTCTGACTAACTGATTAAATGTTGGCATTCTGTTCACCTCTTTCTATAGTATTGTAAATTTTGCTGCACACAAAAAAATACACATCTGCGCGCACACTAAATTAGTATAGCCATTTACAGATGTGTTGTCAATAAAATTTTAATTTTTTTCTAAATAATGGGGAACAATTCAGTCCTCCGACATATTTTTCGGAAAACCAAGCTCCGCCAAATATCTTTTTAATGCATCCTGCCATGTGGGAAGTCTGTCAAAGCCGCTTTGTGTAAGCTTATCCTTACTCATCCTGCTGTTTAAAGGTCGGCTTGCCCTCGCACCATATTCCTCTGTAGTGACAGGCACAACCTCCATATCTATTCCTGCTTCACGGAATATTGCGCGCGCAAACTCATACCATGAACAAATCCCCTCGTTCGTAGCATGGTAAATACCATATTTTTCGGTGACAACCATGTCCGCCAAAAGCTTTGCAAGGTCAAACGTATATGTGGGAGAACCAAACTGGTCATTCACAACAGTAATCCTGTTATGGTTATCTGATAGCTTAAGCATTGTTTTTACAAAATTTTTGCCGTTGATGCCAAACACCCATGCAATTCTGACGATGAAATATTTATCAAGCGTATTTTGGACTGCAAGCTCACCCTCATACTTAGTCCGGCCATATACGCTCTGAGGCTTTCTCTCATCCTCCGGTTCCCATGGTCTCTCGCCATTGCCTTCAAAGACATAATCAGTGCTGATATAAATCATTTTTATATCTGTCTGCCTGCACACCTCAGCAATATTACGAGTTCCTTCAACATTTATCCTCCTGCAGGTCTCCTCATTGTCCTCCGCTGCGTCTACCGCAGTATACGCGGCACAGTGAATAACTGCGTCAGGGGAGGCTTCCTTTATAACACGTTCTACAATAACAGAATCCGTTATATCCATATTATTGATATCTGTGCCAACCGCCTCAATGCCTCTTCTTTCCAATTCATTTACAACATCATGTCCCAACTGTCCGTTTACACCAGTTACAAGCACCTTCATTATATTCTCCGTTCCGGGATGTTTATAACACCTCTTATATTTGCAACATAACTATTATGTAAAGAGGTATATGCATAATTACATATACCTCTTCAGCATTGTCAGCTATTACTCCTCGGTAATAACTGCCTCCAGATGCTCCTCAGCGTTCTCTTTTTCAATCTCGGCTTCACCTTCGTCTTCATCCCCAAACATTCCGTCATCAAATGAAATGGTTTCAACTACATCCGTGCTGAGTCTGGTATTGCGATACCTCTTCATACCTGTGCCCGCCGGTATAAGCTTACCTATGATTACATTCTCCTTTAGACCTACAAGCGGATCAACCTTACCCTTGATGGCAGCCTCTGTAAGAACCTTTGTAGTCTCCTGGAAAGATGCCGCCGACATAAAGGAATCGGTTGCAAGAGCTGCCTTAGTAATACCAAGTATAATTCTCTTACCGTCCGCCGGCTCCTTGCCTTCCTTCTCAAGCTCTGCATTTATATCCTCAAAGTCAATGAAGTCAACCAATGTTCCGGGAAGGAAATCCGTGTCTCCACTATTTTCCACACGAACCTTCTTGAGCATCTGGCGGACAAGAACCTCAATATGCTTATCCGCAATATCAACACCCTGAAGACGGTAAACCCTCTGCACCTCTCTTAACAGATAATCCTGAACAGCGCGGATTCCTTTAATTTTCAATAAATCATGCGGATTAACGCTGCCCTCGGTCAGCTCATCGCCGGCCTCAATCTCCTGACCGTCAATAATCTTTATCCTCGAGCCATAAGGAATCAAATATGCTTTTGATTCTCCTGTCTCGGAATTAGTCACTACAACCTCTCTCTTCTTTTTTGTATCACGTATCTCGGCAGTGCCCGCAAACTCTGCTATAATTGCAAGTCCCTTTGGCTTTCTCGCCTCAAAAAGCTCTTCTACACGGGGAAGACCCTGCGTAATATCATCGCCGGCAACACCACCGGTATGGAAGGTTCGCATTGTCAACTGTGTACCGGGTTCTCCTATCGACTGTGCTGCAATAATTCCTACTGCCTCACCCTCCTGTACGGGCTCTCCGGTAGCCATATTTGCGCCATAGCACTTTGCGCAGATTCCCGAATGCGAACGGCAGGTAAGGATAGTACGAATTTTTACCTCCTCAATGGGTTCACCCTTCTCATTTACTCCTGCACTCAGTATCCTGGCAGCACGGCTTGGTGTAATCATATGATTGCGCTTTACAAGTATATTACCATCCTTGTCCTTAATGTCATCACACGAAAATCTACCTGTAATTCTGTCACTGAGGCCTTCAATCGTCTCCTTGCCATCCATAAATGCCCTGACTGCCATTCCGGGTATATCATCTCTGCCTTCCGCGCAGTCAACCTCATGAATCACAAGCTCCTGTGAAACGTCAACCATTCGTCTGGTAAGATATCCTGAGTCTGCGGTACGAAGCGCAGTATCTGAAAGACCTTTACGCGCACCATGCGCCGACATGAAATACTCAAGTACATCAAGACCCTCACGGAAGTTTGACTTAATTGGCAGTTCAATAGTCCTTCCGGTTGTATCTGCCATAAGTCCACGCATACCGGCAAGCTGCTTAATCTGCTGATTAGAACCACGGGCGCCTGAATCAGCCATCATAAAGATATTATTGTATTTATCAAGACCTGAAAGCAAAACCTCTGTCAGCTCTTTGTCCGTCTCATTCCATGTTTCTACAACAGCACGATATCTCTCCTCCTCGGTAATCAGACCACGTCTGTAGTTGGAGGCAATCTTGTCAACTATTTCCTGTGCATTTGCAAGCATCTGAGGCTTCTGCTCAGGAACCGTCATGTCGGAAATAGACACGGTCATTGCCGCTCTGGTGGAATATTTATAGCCTATGGCCTTTACATCATCAAGCACCTCCGCAGTCTTAGATGCCCCATGTGTATTTATGACCTTCTCCAAAACCTGCTTTAAGCCCTTCTTGCCTACGTGAAAATCAACCTCAAGCTTAAGGAAATTCTCTGGAATGCTTCTGTCAACAAAGCCTAAATCCTGAGGAAGAATTTCATTAAAGATAAATCTTCCCAATGTCGACTCTACGTTTCCTGTAACAGTCTCACCATCCGCGTTTACTCCGGACATCCGCACGGTAATTCTTGAATGCAGAGTACATGCCTGATTCTCATATGCAAGAATAGCCTCGTTCACACTCTTAAAGAATTTACCCTCACCTACTGCGCCGGGTCTCTCCTGTGTCAGATAATAAATTCCAAGCACCATATCCTGAGAAGGAACTGCACCGGACCGCCATCCGAAGGCTTAAGCAGATTATTAGGTGACAGCAGCATAAA
>JAJQGF010000304.1:4734-7211 GCA_021200695.1 Lachnospiraceae bacterium | reverse complement strand
ATGTATCTGCATAAGCGGCAGGCATCGTCTGTCTGGAGACAGTCGTACGATTTGCGCTGTCTGCAATATTTTTAACAGTCTGAACGGCTTCCCTTATATCCTTTTTTATCTGTATGGTCTGGTCGCCCTCCTCTTCAAGAGCAACCGTAACCTCCATCTGCCTTTTCTTAAGAAACGAAAGAACTCCTCTGGGCTTGACCTCCCTGACGTTCATAACCACAAGACCGTCCCCAAGCTCCTTTTTGGCAGCTTCCACCGCTTCATTTTCTGTTTTTCCAACAAATTTTTTGATTATCATTTATGCTGTCACCATCCCAACCGACTGTAATTCAACATTTGATTCCACTTCATTGTACGAGACCACAACCAAGTCCCTGTAATAATCCTCTGTGAGCCGCCTGAAATACATGCGCACTATCGGAGATGTTATTATTATTGGATTCTTGCCAAGATTTTCAAGCTTTTTAATTTCCTTGCCAAGAGCCTCTATTATAGCCTTGCTTCTTGAGGGCTCCAGATTTAAAAACGCCCCTGTCTCTGTCTGCTTTACACTTCCCATTATCTCCTGCTCAACCTTAGGGTCTAAGGTTACCACACTCGTAGTCTCATGTGCCGGGAAATATTTGGTAGATATTGCCCTCTTAAGACTCTGTCTGACATATTCCGTAAGTATATCTGTATCTCTTGTGGTCTGTGCATAATCCGCAAGAGTCTCCACGATTGTCAGAAGGTCTCTTATCGATATACCCTCCTTAAGAAGGTTCTGCAGCACCTTCTGCACCTCTCCAAGTCCAAGAAGCTTCGGAACAAGCTCCTCCACAATCGAAGGATTGGTCTCCTTTAGGTTGTTTAGGAGGCTCTGTACATCCTGCCTTGTAAGAAGCTCTGCAATATACTGTCTTATGGTTTCGGTTAAATGTGTAGCTATTATGGATGGCGGATCCACCACAGTGTAGCCGAGGCTCTCCGCTCTTTCTCTCTGACCCTCCGTTATCCATATTGCAGGCAGATGAAAGGAGGGCTCAAAGGTCGGTATTCCTGTAATTTCCTCCTCGACATATCCGGGATTCATGGCCATGTAATGGTCAAACAGGATTTCACCCTCGCTAACCTGTATACCCTTTATTTTAATAATATATTGATTTGGATTCAGCTGTATATTGTCCCTGAGACGTATAATCGGCACCACAGTACCCAGCTCTAAAGCTATCTGACGCCTAATCATAACAACTCTGTCAAGCAAATCTCCTCCCTGATTGACATCGGCGAGAGGTATAATTCCATATCCGAATTCCAGCTCTATAGGGTCAACCTGAAGAAGGCTGTTTACATTCTCAGGCTGCCTTATCTCCTGAGCCTGAGCCTCCTCCTCGTCGACCTCCTGCTCTATCTGCGCAGTCTCAATCGTTCCTGCAATGCTTCTTCCCGCTATTATAAATACCAGACCAAAGCCGACGAACAATATAGTATTGAGCTCGGTCACAAACCCCAAAATTGCAAGCATAGCGCCCACCATGTACAGAACCTTCGGTATGCTGAAGAGCTGCTTTATCATGGTTCCGCCAAAATCCGCCTCTTTGCTTCCCTTCGTGACAAGAATACCTGTTGACAGAGATATCAGCAGTGACGGTATCTGGCTTACAAGGCCATCTCCTATGGTTAATATGGCATATTTATTAAGTGCTGAGCTTATGTCAAGCCCCTGGCGCAAGGAACCCATTGCAATTCCGCCGACCAGATTGACAACCGTGATGAGCAGACCCGCTGTTGCATCTCCCTTTACGTATTTAACGGCACCGTCCATAGAGCCGAAAAAGCTTGCCTCCTCCTGAATCTTCTCTCTCCTTCTCTTCGCCTCGGCATCATTGATGGCTCCGGTGTTCAAATCGGCATCGATAGCCATCTGCTTACCGGGCATTGCGTCAAGAGTAAATCTGGCGGTAACCTCCGACACACGCTCAGAGCCTCTGTTAATTACCATAAACTGAATAAGTATAAGGATTATAAAAACAATGCTTCCTATAATAAGGTCTCCGCCGCCTACAAATTCACCGAAGGTTGAGACAACATTTCCCGCATCGCCATCTCTGAGAATCAGACGTGTGGACGACACATTAAGCGCTATTCTGAAAATAGTGGTAAACAAAAGCATTGTCGGGAAAAACGACATATCAAGAACTTCCTTGCTGAACATCGTTGTGAAAAGAATGGTAAGAGCCATTCCGATATTAAAGCAAAGAAGAACATCCAACAGCCAGGAGGGAATGGGAACAATGAACATAATTACTGCCGCAGCAATATATAATGCAACTCCAAGGTCTTCCTTCTTTAATTTCATGTTCACGCTCCTCCTTTCCTTTCTAATGTGCTGCATATTACATATTCCAACGCAGACACGCTATCGCAAGTGTCTGCTTATGGAATATGTAATATACTCTATGTGCACCACTTGCAGATACTGCTGTTCAAAGGTCTGC
>JAJQGF010000304.1:0-4634 GCA_021200695.1 Lachnospiraceae bacterium | reverse complement strand
CTGCTTATGGTATATGTAATATACTCTATGTGCACCACTTGCGGATGCTGCTGTTAAAAGGTCCGCTTACGGTATACATAATATACTCTATAATATTCCTGAACCTGGTTCTTTCAATATCCTGTCCACCATATGCGTAAGAATTGTGCGCGTTGTATGGTTAATGAACAGACACTTGCGCCAGCGTGTCTGTTCATTAACCATACAACACACACAATGACAACGCAGCCTAAATCTTCCCCTTGAGGTGATACACATACGCAAGAACCTCCGCCACGGCCTGATACAGCTCCGGCGGTATCGTCTGCCCTATATCCACATTTGCATAAAGCATTCTTGCAAGCGGTTTATTCTCAACTATCTCTATACCATACTCTTTTGCAGCCTCCCTGATTTTCGCCGCCATATAATCCTCGCCCTTAGCAATAACAATAGGCGCATCAGCTACCTTTGAATCATATTTTACAGCAACAGCAAGGTGTGTAGGATTGGTAATTACTACATCTGCCTTAGGCAAATCCTGCATCATACGTCTCCTTGAAGCCTCCTGCATTTTCTGCCTTATTTTACCCTTGACCTGCGGGTCTCCCTCGGACTGCTTGTACTCGTCCTTAACCTCCTGCTTTGTCATCTTCATGTCCTTTTTAAACTTAAATTTCTGGTATGCAAAATCTGCCACCGCTATTACCATATAAACCGCTGAAATCCGTATACCAAGAGATATTACGGTATCTCCCGCAAGCTGAATGCCCTGCATAAGCGGCATATCGTAAAAGGTCAGAAGGAGAGGTATCCTGTCTATAATATAGCTATAGCTCATATATCCAATAAGCGCTATTTTAGCTATTGATTTAACTAACTCAACAACCGAGTTAACTGAAAAAATCCTTTTAAATCCGGAAATAGGGCTAAGCTTGCTGGGCTTGGGCCTCATTGGCTTTGATGTAGGCTTCCAGCCCACCTGAGCCACATCACTTACAAATGCTATCAGAAATCCTATTGCAAGCATTGGAAGAATGATAATCAGTATCTCATATACAATCTCCCTCAGAATAATGTCCGTATCATTAAGGGGCATTTCCCCATACCAAAATACAACTACCTCCGGAATTTTTTCGTATATAAGCGAAAATATCGACAAGAGCTGTGTGCCCATATGCCCTACCCATACATCAAGGATTATGAACACGCCTAAAAGCCCGAGCCCGTTTGCTATTTCGCGGCTTTTTGCTACCTGTCCTTCCTTTCTGGCATCACTTAACTTTTTCTCTGTGGCGGGCTCAGTCTTATCACCGCCTGCACCCTCAGCAAAAAACTGAAGCTTATACTCTAAAATCATGACAAGCCTCCCATGAAGGATACCATCATCTTTTTCATCTCGGTAAACAGAAAGTCCGCCGCTCCCGGAAGCATTCCCACGGTGAAAAAAATCACGCACAGCCCTACCAGAATTTTAAGCTGCATACCTATCGCAAACATATTCATCTGGGGAGAAACCTTCGCCATAATTCCAAGCACAACGTTAAGCAGTAAAATAGATGCAAAAATCGGAAGTATTATGCGGAAGCCTATAACTATGTAATCACTCATAAAGGTCATCACAGAATTCAGCAGGCTCTCAGAGTTAAACACCACTCCGTTCACCGGAATGAGAACAAAGGAATCCGCAAGCGCACTGATAAGATATCTGTACATTCCGCTGGCAATCAGCATCAGCATAAAGGAATACTGATACATTGCACCCGTAATGCTGATATTCTCCTTACTTGTCGGGTCCATCAGCGTTACCATTGAGAGACCGGTTTCCATATCTGCTATATGTCCCGCGAAATTTAAAACCGACATACATATATTTGCGCCAAAGCCAATAATAAGACCTGCTATGGCCTCCTTGGCAACAATTATTGCATATTCTGTCACCGTGTCATATGTGACAGCCTCCGCCGGTGTAAGCACCTGATAGAGAAGCACCGATATAAAAAATCCAATTCCGATTTTCACTCTGTCCGGCGTATTGCTCATGCTAAGAAAGGGCGCTATATATACAAAACAGGTTACCCTGGTAAAAATCAAAAGAAAATATTCCAAATCATAGGCGGAAAAGGAATAATCAATCATGGGGCATCCCTCCGTCATTTGTGCACATACATGCTAAAGCTTGACCAAAGCTGTGTTGTGTATTCCACCATAGTTGTCAGCATCCAATTTCCGAGCAGCATCAGGGCGGTAAATATGGCAACCACCTTAGGCACAAAGGTAAGCGTCTGCTCCTGAATTGATGTAACAGTCTGAAAAATGCTCACAATAAGTCCCACTATCATTGACACCAGAAGTATAGGTAATGACACCTCAAGAATAAGAAATAACGCATCCCTCATAATTTCAACAACTGCCTGTGTAGTCATTACGCAACTCCTTTCTGTAATCGCCGGTAATCGCAGACCCGTCAGTAGAATGTTCTTACAAGCTCAGTAATGATAAGTCCCCAGCCATCCGCAAGCACAAACAAAAGTATCTTAAACGGCATAGATATCG
The DNA here is from genome assembly GCA_021200695.1 of Lachnospiraceae bacterium. Taxonomy (GTDB): domain Bacteria; phylum Bacillota; class Clostridia; order Lachnospirales; family Lachnospiraceae; genus Acetatifactor. The sequence goes on along the minus strand of JAJQGF010000304.1, from coordinate 2,099 downwards.
TTGTTGGCGGCAGCATCATCATACCCATGCTCATGAGAGTAGAGGCCACAACCATATCTATTACAATAAACGGAATATATATCATAAAGCCTATCCAGAACGAGGTTCTGAGCTCGCTTATCATAAAGCTTGGAATAAGCACGGAATTGGGTATATCCTCCAGCGTTCCATCCCATTCCTGACCTGATATATCCATAAAAAGCTCAACATCCTTAAGCTGTGTCTGCGGGTACATAAATTCCCTCAGAGGCTGCATTCCCAGCTCAAGCGCCTCCTCCTGCTCTATCTCACCGTTTTCAAAGGGTATGACAGCCTCCTCATTTATACGCTCTATCGTAGGCTCCATGATAAAAAAAGTAAGAATAAGAGCAAGTCCGATAAGGATTTGGTTGGGCGGTGCAGTCTGAGTGTTCAACGCGGCTCTGGTAAAATGAAGTACAATGATGATTCTTGTAAAGGATGTCATCATTATAATCAGCATTGGCGCAACAGCAATAAGCGTCAGCGTAATCAATATGCGAAGAGAACCGTTCAGTGAACCGTTATCTCCACTGTAGCTCACCGTCACGTAATTTGCCGTATTGAGCTGATTAAGCTCTTCAGGCGTTTCTGCGCTTCCAGGCGAGTTAATATATGTCTGTGTCCCGCTGTCGCCTGTCAGATTACTGCCATCAGTATCTGCAATGACATCTATGTCAGAGGTTGCATTGGCAACAACAACTCCATGAAACCATAATATGCCCACCGTCACCAGCAGGCATATAAACATCAGTATTCTTTTCCCGGCAAAAAAAACTCTAAGACTTTTCATGTGTATCTGTTTCCTTATGTATGTCAGCTTCGTCAGGAGCTTTTTTAACTGCTTTATCCAACAGCTCTTTAAAGGAAAGACTCATATTCTTTCCCTCTTGAATATTAAGCTGCTCCGCGGAAACCTCACCCAGCATGGTCACCGTATCCTTACAGACAGCAATTACCTTATAAGATTCACCGACACGGACAATCTGTATCCACTTATTGCTTCCGAGCTTTGAGGTTTCAATCACCTCTATATTGCGATTAATTCCCTGCTTTTTCTGATAATTCGCAATCCATTTTGTAGTCAGTGCCGTAACCGCCAAAACAAGCACAAAAACTACTAATACAGTTATAAGCTGTACATATGCGTCACTCCCGGTCAAAAGTACCATCAGCCGACAACCTTCTTGACGGCCTCAATTACCCTGTCCGCCTGAAAAGGCTTAACGATAAAATCCTTGGCACCGCTCTGAATGGACTCTATAACCATAGCCTGCTGTCCCATTGCGGAGCACATAATAACCTTAGCGGCTCCATCGACCTTCTTAATCTCCTTAAGCGCCTGAATTCCGTCCATCTCAGGCATTGTTATATCCATAAGCACTAAATCAGGATTAATTTCTTTATACTTCTCCACGGCCTTTGCGCCATTTTCAGCTTCGCCCGCCACATTGTAGCCATTCTTTGTGAGAATATCCTTAATCATCATTCTCATAAAAGCCGCATCATCACAGATTAAAATATTTTTCGCCATTAGTTGACCCTCCATTTTGCCCGTCCGGGCATTTTATTCATTTAGCAATATTTATTCTCTTATTATCTCTGTTACTCTGACACCGAAGCTTTCTTCGATGACTACAACCTCGCCTTTGGCAACAAGCTTGCCATTCACAAGTACATCTATTGGTTCGCCGGCTATACGGTCAAGCTCTATAATCGTGCCGGGAGCAAAATTAAGGATTTCCGATATAGACTTGGATGTCCGTCCCAGCTCTACCGTAACCTCAAGAAGAACATCCATAATCAAATCAATGTTCTCCTGCCCCTGAATACCGCTCGCATTGCCTGAAAAATTCTGGAACTGAGCCGGCTGCACATTTACATTTGCCATGTTCATCTGGGGAGACATTCCCATAGAATAATTCATTCCCATCTGTGGCTGCATGTTCATCTGAGGAGACATACCCATCTGCGGCTGCATATTCATCTGCGGGGACATGCACATCTTCGGCGGCATATGCATCGCGGGCATCAGACAGTTCTGAGCGGGCATATTGTCCGGCGGCGGCGTAACGATCATG
>JAJQGF010000090.1 GCA_021200695.1 Lachnospiraceae bacterium | reverse complement strand
GTGCAGGTCGATGTATGGATACGTCCTCCGCTCTCTGTCTCCGGCACACGCTGAACACGATGTACGCCGCTTTCATACTTAAGCTTCGAATATGCGCCCTGACCGCTTATCTGAAAGTTTACCTCCTTCATGCCTCCAATACCGATTTCATCAGCATTTAACGTCTCAACCTTCCATCGCTGGCTCTCTGCAAAATGCACATACATGCGGTAAATCTCAGCAGCAAAAAGCGCCGCCTCGTCTCCGCCTGCACCCGCACGTATTTCCACAATAACATTCTTGTCATCGTTGGGGTCCTTAGGAAGCAGCAAAAGCTTAAGCTCACGCTCCAGCTCCTCCACACGCTTCCTGCTGTCGCTAAGCGTTTCCTTAATCATCTCGCGCATTTCCTCATCATTTTCAGAGTCGAGCATCTCAAGGGAATCATCAATATCCTGCTTACACTTCTTATACTCAGTGTAAGCATTCACTATAGGAAGCAAATCGCTCTGCTCCTTCATAAGCTTTTTCAGCCGCCCGGGATTGTCAGCAACAGTGGGCTCATGCAGCTCACTCAATATCTCCTCATAGCGTATAAGTAAATCATCCAGTCTGTCAAACATACATCTACCTCACTTCTGTGGGCTTACGACCATATACAACCCTGTCAAGACCCGCATAGTCCTTCACCACATTTATTTCAACAAATCCGGCAGCCTCCATAAGTGCCGTAACCTCATCTGCCTGCTCCATACCTATTTCAAAGTACATTCTTCCTCCATCACACAGAAACCTGCGTCCATCCTCTACAAGCCTTCTGTAAAAGGACAGTCCATCCTCACCTCCGTCGAGGGCAAGCAGGGGTTCATGCTCCCTCACCTCCGGCATAAGAGTTTGAATATCAGCTCTTTTGATGTATGGAGGATTCGAGACTATTACCTCATATTCCCCCGTAACATTTTCAAAAAGATTGCTCTTAATAAAAGTAACCGGCACACTGAGAAGCCTTTCCGCATTCCCGGCCGCTGTTTTCAGAGCCTCCTCCGATATATCTACGCCCACTCCAACGCAATAATTCGAATATCTCAGAAGACTGATGAGAATGCATCCCGAGCCGGTGCACATGTCAAGGATTCTCATACCGTCATGTAATTCCCTCAGTATCTCCTCAACCAATATCTCCGTGTCCTGTCTCGGTATAAGCACATGCTCGTTCACTTTAAAATCAAGTCCCATAAAGCATTGTTCACCGGTAAGCTGCTGCAGGGGTATACGTCTGCATCTTTTATCTATAAAACCGATAAAACGCTTTTCCGCCTCCGGGCCGACCGTTTCTTCTCCATGTGCAAGCAGATAATTTCTGTCAGTTTTACATACATACTCAAGCAAAAGCGCTGCATCAGTATCGCTTTCCACTACACCGGCATTTTTAAGCAGGCAGGCGCCTCTTTTCATCAGCTCTCTGTAGGTCATTCTTCAGCTCCCCCGCCGGACGCCTTATCATCTCCGTCGTCAAGCCATGTGTCATCTATCTCATATCCGAATGTATCATAGAGATAGCCCTTCCAATCAAATACCGCCTCCACTGACGCGATTGCTACCTCCGCCATGCTCTCGTCCGGCTCCTTAGTTGTCATCCTCTGTATCCACATTCCAGGCGCCGAAATAATCCTGACAAATATATTATCCGTCCGCCCGGCAAGGCGTATTATCTCATATGAAATTCCTGCTACAACCGGCATTAAAAGAACCCTGAGCACAACCCTTTGCGCCACATTGTCAACCCTTATAAAGAAAAACAGTATAATACTTATAAGCATTACAAAAAATATAAAGCTCGTACCACATCTTCGGTGAAGCCTCGAACTCCGCATAACATTGTGTACGGTCAGAGGTCTTCCCTTTTCAATGCAGTTTATACATTTATGCTCAGCGCCATGATACTGATAAAGCCTCCTTATATCCTTCATTACGCTGATTCCCACAACATATGCAAGAAATATTACAATTCTGACAATTCCCTCTATTATGGCAATAAGGGAAGCATTTCTGACATAGCTCTCAAAAAGCGCTGATATAAAATAAGGAAGCACAACAAATATTGCAACAGCAAGCACAACCGAAATTATTGTGACCACTGCATTAACAAATTTTTCCGTATTGCCCCCGGTAAACCTGTCAAGCCTGCTGTCAACGGAAGTCTCCTTCTCGTCCTCCTCTTCATAAAATGCTGCCGAATAGTTAAGCGCCTTCATTCCGAGAATAAGCGAATCAAGAAAATTAAATATCCCACGTATAAAAGGAATATTCTTTATACCTGCTTCATGCAGTATGCCCTGATAATTCTCCGGCTCAACCACTATATTTCCATCAGGCTTTCTTACTGCCACAGCGTATTTCTCACCGTTTTTCATCATAACACCCTCCAGCACAGCCTGTCCGCCGATGCCGGAATAGCATTTCTTTTTCTTTTTTGCCATATATACCTCTTTAATTATTTAAAAAGGTTGAGGATGCTTTACCCTCAACCTTTTGTCTGAAATCTTATTGAATGCCGTATTTTCTGTTGAACTTGTCAATACGTCCGTCAGCTCTTGCACTCTTCTGCTGGCCGGTATAGAACGAATGACACTTCGAGCAAACTTCTACGTGAATCTCAGGCTTGGTAGAGCCGGTTACAAATGTGTTTCCACAGTTGCATGTAACGGTTGCCTGATAATAAGCGGGATGTATTCCTTCCTTCATCTCTTTCACCTCTCTATATTATATCATTAATTGTTTTTGTTCTCATCCGCACTGTTTATGCAACCACAAACAGCGATATTATTGTATCATATGCTATACAAGCTTGCAAGCATAATTTAAAAAATATTGCTTTATTGTTTTAAATATTTTTATGATTTTGCTGCGCGTTTTGCCGCCAATGCTTTATCCGTCGGCTTTACCAATACCAGACATATAATCAATGCAACAATATAAAGAACAACAGTCGCATACAAAACATATTGATATCCTGTCGGATTCACGGTAATAAGTTCAACTGTTCCGTCCTCAAGCACATGTTCCATTTCAACAGGCGTTCCAAAGGTATTTACAATCCAGGTAGCCATCTGATTCCCGGTAAGTCCGGCAAATCCCCATGCAGCCAATGTTAAACCATGAATAGCACTTATGTTGCCCATTCCATAATGGTCCGAAAGCAGTGTCGGTACATTTGAAAAGCCCCCGCCATACCCTGCGTTGACAACAAAAATCAAAGCAAGCACAAGCACCATAAGCAGTGTATTTCCCTGTCCGTTCTTAATTCCGCCGGTAATAAGTACAATTCCTGTAAACACAATGGAAAGTACAAAAATAATCTTATAAATTGTATTCCTGTCCTTCATGGTATCCGCCCATGCGGAAAAACCGAGACGTCCGCCTGCATTAAAAATTGCGGAAACAGTAGAAATAATTCCTGCGATGCCTGCAAGACCTATACATTTTACAATCATCTTCTCCTGAGAAATCAGCGCAAGGCCACAGGTAATATTAATATAAAACATGAGCCAGATTCCAATGTAATTTGATACAGGCTTATGCTTTATAACAGCCCAGGTGCTCTGCCCTTTTTCCCTGTTCTGCGGCTCATGCCAGCCGTCAGGCTTCTTTAACAGCAGATGTCCGACAAACATCATTATAAAATACACAAGCGCCAAAATTAAAAACATTTTATATATGCCGCCCTCACCAAGGTTGTCCAGCATTGCCTGCATAATAGGACTTGCGATAGCCTTTGCCGCGCCGAAGCCTGCAACTGCCAGACCTGTTGCAAGTCCTTTTCTGTCCTCAAACCAGAGCATAAGGGTCTTTACCGGCGACAAATATCCGGTTCCAAGACCTATTCCCATAATGAAGCCATAGCATACATATATTCCGATTAATGCCAAAGCGCTTCCCTTATGCAGTCCGCCATAATAGATAAACCATCCCGTACCTGCCATTCCCAGCGCAAAACATATGGCTGCAATCAGAGAAGATTTATGAATATCCTTTTCTACAATGTTGCCGAGAAATGCTGCCGACATTCCGAGGAAGAATATGGCAAAGCTAAACGCCCATTCCGTAGCACTCTTCGAAAAGCCGATGTAATCAGCAATCTCCTGACTGAAAATTGACCAACAATAAACTGTACCAATACTGCAGTGAAGCAGCAGCGCGGGGATTGCGGCCCGAACCCACTTGTTAGTTCGCCATCCCGCATTTTCTTTTGCATTTTCCTTCATAACACATACTTCCTTCAAATTTTTCTGCTTCATAATTCATAATAAATAATGCCTTTAACCGCAAAATTCTACTGTAATCAGCAAAGCTCTGCAATATATGACAAAATTATACAAAATAAAGCAGAAGTATTATACACCTTTAACAGTCAGGTTTCAAGCAAATGTTTTTGAATTTATACAGCCGGGATTTAGCCGGATTTATGCATGAGCGGAATTCCGGAATAATTATATGAACCTGTTTTTCTTCACCATATTTACAAATTCGTTATTGCTTTTCGTATGTGAAAACATGTCCAAAATACGGTCGGCAGCCTCGTCGGATTTCATTCCGTTCAGTGCCTTTCTCATAATATTAATCGCCTCAAGCTCCTCCGAGCCAAGAAGAAGATCTTCTCTCCTTGTTCCTGATTTCGACAAATCGACTGCCGGGAAAATACGCTTCTCCGAAAGCTTTCTGTCAAGCACCATCTCCATATTGCCTGTGCCCTTGAACTCCTCGTACACAACATCATCCATCTTGCTGCCTGTATCCACAAGCGCAGTTGCAAGAATTGTCAGGCTTCCTCCCTCGCGCATGTTTCTTGCTGCGCCAAAAAATCTCTTGGGCATATGAAGCGCTGAAGGGTCAAGACCGCCTGAGAGAGTACGTCCGCTTGGCGGCACTACCTGATTATATGCTCTTGTAAGTCTTGTGATGCTGTCGAGAAGTATTACAACATCCTTTTTGTGCTCTACGAGCCGCTTGGCCCTCTCGATAACCATCTCGGAAACTCTTTTATGATGCTCAGGCAGCTCGTCAAAGGTAGAGTATATAACCTCCACCTTGTCCCCCTGAATAGCCTCCTTTATATCAGTAACCTCCTCAGGACGCTCATCTATAAGAAGAATCAGCATATACATATCGGGGTTTGTCCTGAGAATTGACTTTGCCACCTCCTTCAGCAGTGTCGTCTTTCCTGCCTTAGGCGGTGATACAATCATACCTCTCTGTCCCTTTCCAACAGGACTTACAAGGTCCATGACCCTCGTCGCCACGCTACAGCCCGGAGTCTCAAGCTTGATGCGCTCATTCGGAAAAACAGGCGTCATATTTTCAAATGAGGGACGTTTTGCCGATTCCTCAGTGGTATACCCGTTTATGGTACGTATGAATAAAAGTGCGCTGAATTTCTCCTGCTGTGTCTTTATACGCTTATTTCCACAAAGAACATCTCCCGTCTTTAGTCCAAAACGGCGTATCTGGCTTGGCGCAACATACACATCATTTTCTCCGGGAAGATAATTTGCACAGCGGATAAATCCGTATCCGTCAGGCATTACCTCAAGTATTCCGCTTGCCTCTTCACCGCTGTCAAGCTCCTTAGGATACTGATTTTCATCATAGATATCGTTACTGCGGTATGCAGGCTTCTGCTCAGTCTTTCCGTATGCACTCTCCGCGGACGGCTGTTCTACATGGGCGGCACCATCCTCACCCTTTATCTGTTCAGGAGCATAATCACCTCTTGTATTACGCTCTGCCCTGTCGTTTCTGTAAGCAGCATTTCTCTGATTGTTTGCCGGTTTGGGCGCTCTATGCTGCTGTCTGTGAGGATTATCGCTCTTTTTGCTCTCCTCTTCTTTTTTAACACGCTCGTCCTCGGCAAGCATTGCCTCTACAATTTCAGCCTTCTTCATCGTGGACGTTCCCTTAAGCCCGCGTACCTTTGCAAGCTCTTTAAGCTGCACAAGCTGTAAAGATTCATATTTTTCTCTCATAAAATCCTCCTAAATATAAACAAAATTTCCCTTATTAAAGTCAATCTTCCGTGAATTTAATCTGCAAATCTCTGAAACTATCACCTGACTTTCGCTGATAATTTTATGGGATATCCGGTGCAGATTATTTTTTCTGATGTTCACTGTCCTCTCATGGCACAATGCTGTATACTTCTTTACTTTGTAATAATTATTACTGCATATTTCCCTTAAAATCCACTTCTATATTTCCGTTGGTGAAATTGGTTGCATACGACTTGCGGTTATCATGCTTACTCTTGAATTTGGGATAACCTGTGTATTCCTTAAAAAGTTTCTGATAAGCGGAAGCCATAATGAATATGGTCTTTATTCAGGCGTTTTAAGGTATTTTCCATTATACCTGATAGCAACATCATATATCGTACGATAGCTGCTTTATATCTTCAGCTATGTGTTTTGATACGAATAATTTCTTCCTGTATTTGCATACAAAAAATAGTGTGATACTGTAATAAATATTTGTGCCTGTTTTTTGATTTCCATGTACTCATGCTGATGTCATAGCATAAAGCTCTGCTTTTAGCTACCCTAACCCACCGTCTAAAGCCAATGGGATTGCGGCAGCCCAACTTTCAAAAGGGATATAGTTGATGGATAACCTTGACCTCTGATGGAACAATTTGATTTCATAAACATTATAGTACACTTTTTTTAAAATAGGAAGTCCCAATTTATTTTAAAACAATTACTTGCGTGTGCCTCAAATCTAATATATTATGTTTAATAAAGAAACATTTTAAATAAGAAAGATGTAATATACATGACAACAAACGAGAAAGCGCTTATTATGCATGAACAGTGGAACGGCAAGCTTGAGACAGTTTCAAAATCCCCGGTCAAATCAAGAGAGGATTTGTCCATTGCATATACTCCCGGTGTGGCGGAGCCCTGCAAGGTGATTGCAAACGACAGAGAGGCTGCTTATAAATATACAATGAAGGCTAATACAGTGGCAGTAGTATCTGACTGAAGCGCAGTCCTCGGTCTGGGAAATATAGGACCCTACGCAGCAATGCCCGTAATGGAGGGAAAGGCTGTGCTTTTTAAAGAATTCGGCGGAGTAAACGCGGTTCCTATCTGTCTGGATACTCAGGACACTGAGGAAATTATCAAAGCAGTGACATATCTGGCGCCCGGCTTTGGCGGTATAAATCTTGAGGATATCAGTGC
>JAJQGF010000202.1:515-7226 GCA_021200695.1 Lachnospiraceae bacterium | reverse complement strand
ACTATGTTTATTGCAGTGGTCTGCGGCATCGCTTCACCTCTCAAATCAAGTCATATTCTGTGGATAAATCTGATTACGGATTCACTTCCGGCATTGGCATTGGGAGTCGACGTAAACGATGGCAAAGCCCTCATGGAGAACAGTCCCAGAAGGGCTGACGAGGGGCTGTTTTCAAGAGGCGGACTTGCCTGCACATGTTTTTACGGAATACTTATCGCAGGAATAAGTCTGACGGCGTTTTTTCTGCCTCCGCTCGCCCGCATACGCAGTCAGGGCTATGCCGTGACTGTTGAAAGGCTTGCTGTGGTTCTCAGGCAGGAGGAGCTTTTGGCGAGGTCCCAGACCTATGCCTTTACCGTGCTTGGTATGTCGCAGCTGTTTCATGCCGTGGGTATGAGGGATGTACATACTTCGTTTTTTAAAATGAAGCATTTGCAGAACAAGCTTATGCTTGTCGCATGCGCTGTGGGATTTTTGCTTCAGTTTGCGGTTACAAGCGTTCCTTTTCTGATAAAAGCCTTCGGAACCTCAGAGCTTGCATTAAAGGAGTGGCTTATGCTCGGCATTCTTGCGGCTTTTCCGCTTCTTGCACATGAAACTGCGGTGTTTGCGGATTGGCTGCTTCAATTATTTAAAAAAAGTTAACATTGAGTTAACATTATTTTTGGATAAAATTTGTGATAATAAACTAATGAAGGCTTTAATTGACTAAGGAGGCTGCACCGATGAGGATATTCAGGCGGATTTTTATAATTCTTTTTGGAGTGATTTTCTTTGCATCGGGAATGATATATGTGGTCGAGGCCGCCGGAAGTGATGGGGAATATGACGGAATTGTCCTTGTTGCGCACAGGGCGGGAGCGTATTTTGCACCGGAGAATACGATTGCAGCGCTTGAACAGGCGATAAAGGACGGCGCCTCCGTGGCGGAAATAGATGTTCAGGAGCTGGCTGACGGAACATTGATAGTAATGCACGATTCTAATTTTCTGAGAACTGCGGGAGTGGACAAAAATGTGTGGGAGACTGACTACGAGGAGCTTATGTCTTATGAGGTGGGCTCATCATTTTCAGATGCTTACATCGGAGAGCATATTCCTACACTTGATGATTTCCTGCAATGTGCGGAAGGGCGCGTATGCCTGATGCTTGAGCTTAAGTCCACGGGGCATGAGGACATGCTTGAGTCAAATGTGGTTGCCGCTCTGTACAGGCATGATTTGGCGTATTCCTGTATAGTCGGTTCTCAGAATGAGGATATTTTAAAGAAAATAAAACAGCTTGACGAGAATATATACACAGTCTATATTGCCTGTGAGCTTACGGAGGAGCAGTATGATATGCCGTGGGCGGACAGCTACAGCATAATGTTTACAAGTCTTGACAGCGATATGGTAGGGCGTATTCACAGTACAGGGAAGACTGTTTACGGCTGGACTGCCAACACACAAAATGCAATGCAGAGTGTACTTGAAAGCGGTGCGGATGGGATAGTGACGGACAATGTGTATGAAGCGGGACAATTTCTTAAGGATAAATCAATAATGCTTCATTTTAAAAACTATTTGCCAATAATGAGAAAAATGTTATAATGAGCAAAAGTGAGAAGAAAGAGGCAGGCAGGAAATGGACAAAATTATTTTAACCGGCGACAGGCCGACCGGAAGACTTCATGTGGGACATTATGTTGGCTCTATCCGAAGGCGGGTTGAGCTGCAAAATTCCGGAGAATATAAGAAAACCTTTATAATGATAGCAGATGCGCAGGCGCTTACCGACAATATTGAGAATCCCGAGAAGGTTCGCCAGAATATAATTGAGGTTGCGCTTGATTATATGTCATGCGGGCTGAATCCCGAAAAGTCGACGCTTTTTATACAATCACAGATTTCGGAGCTGTGCGAGCTTACATTTTATTATATGGATCTTGTGACTGTAGCGAGACTTCAGAGGAATCCCACCGTAAAGAATGAGATTCAGATGAGGAATTTCGAGGCAAGCATACCTGTGGGATTTTTTACATATCCGATAAGTCAGGCGGCGGATATTACGGCGTTTAAAGCGACCACGGTTCCTGTCGGGGGCGACCAGCTTCCGATGATTGAGCAGACGAGAGAGATAGTGCACAAGTTTAACACCGTATATGCACCTGTGCTGGCTGAGCCCTCTGCGCTGCTTCCCGAAAATGAGGCATGTCAGCGCCTTCCGGGGATTGACGGAAAGGCAAAGATGAGCAAATCTCTTGGGAACTGTATCTATCTTGCTGACAGTGAGGAGACAGTGCGCACAAAGATAATGAGCATGTATACCGACCCGCAGCATCTTCAGGTAAGCGACCCCGGACATATTGAGGGAAATACGGTGTTTACATATCTTGATGCCTTCTGTAGCCCCGGGCATTTTGAAAGATATCTTCCGGAGTATGCAAATCTTGATGAGCTGAAGGCTCATTACCGGAGAGGAGGGCTCGGTGACGTCAAGGTAAAGAAATTTTTAAATAATGTTATTCAGGAAACGCTTGAGCCGATAAGAAAGCGCAGGAGAGAGCTCGAAAAGGATATACCTGCGGTTTATGATATATTAAAAAAGGGAAGCGATACCGCCAGAGAGACTGCCGCACAGACCTTGTCGGAGGTTAAGAGCGCAATGCGCATTAACTATTTTGAGGATGCTGAGCTTATAAGGGCGCAGAGTGAAAAATATTCAGCGGATTGATTCCGTAAATGTTTTACATTATAACAGCTTTAAATAAAAATCTTTTCATTGGAGTTTATATCCGTGAAAAGATTTTTTGCGTGGAATATTTTTTTTTCTTCAGGGGCATGATAAATAAAAATATTCTTATAAAAATTACGCTGCTGTGCTGATTTTTGGAATGGAGGTTTGGATGAAGCAGAGATTGGGCAGGTCAAGCATAAAGTATGACAGAGACGTATATATATTAAACAGTGCAAGCATTGTCGGCAAAAAGGAGGGAGAGGGACCCTTAGGGCTTTTGTTTGACCTTGTGGGTGATGACGATATGTTCGGGTGCAATACATGGGAGGAGGCTGAGAGCAGTCTTCAGAAGGATGCAGTTTATCTTGCCCTTGAAAAAGCTGCCTTAAAAGCGGACGATATATCCATTGTATTTGCCGGTGACTTGCTTGGTCAATCAATAGCCACATCATTTGGTATATCATCATATGGCATACCACTAATGGGTGTATATGGCGCCTGCTCGACATGTGGTGAGTCTCTGGCGGCGGGGTCTATGAGCATTGCGGGAGAGTTTGCCGATAAGGTGCTCTGTGTGACCTCAAGCCACTTTGCAAGCGCTGAAAAGGAATTCCGTTTTCCGCTTGAATATGGCAATCAGCGCCCGCTGTCTGCATCGTGGACTGTGACAGGCAGCGGCGCCTTTATTCTCAGCGGCAGTATACCCGCAGACGGAAGGGTAAGGGCACGTATATCAGGCATAACAATAGGAAAAGTGGTGGATTACGGATTAAAGGACTCAATGAATATGGGCGCATGTATGGCGCCCGCGGCAGCTTCGACGATAGAGCAGCACCTTATTGACTTTGATAGTCAACCAGAGGATTACGACAAGATAATAACAGGTGATTTGGGCAGTGTAGGTCAGACGGCGCTCTTTGACCTTCTTAAGAAGAAAGGAATTGATATTTCTGAAAGGCATATGGACTGCGGAATAGAAATATTTGATGCCAACGAGCAGGACACCCATTCCGGGGGAAGCGGCTGCGGCTGCAGCGCGGTAACTCTGTCGGCATATATTCTGAAGCAGCTTGAGGAGGGAAATTGGAAAAAGGTGCTGTTTGCGCCTACAGGCGCCCTTCTAAGCAAAACGAGCTTTAATGAGGGAATGAGTGTCCCGGGAATATGCCATGCGCTCGTCATAGAAAGTGTTTAAGTGTTCTTTTGTAAAACAGGGCTTTGACAGAGTGTAAACCTGTTCACTGCAACATTACAAGGCTGAATAGACAGTTACCTGTCTGATAATAATTGATAATAATTTATTTTTCGCGGGATTGCTCTTTTGCGAAATACAATATATAATCAATTTGGTTAGCTGTTCTGAAATCAGGCTTGTAAGCGCATACACAAGCCTGTGGAATAAAGATGAGTGTGTGCAGATAAGAGGTAGAAAATGTTTTACAAAATAGGCAGAAACGACCCCTGCTGGTGCGGCAGCGGGAAAAAGTACAAGACATGCCATGAGGCTTTTGACGGCAGGATAAAAAGAGCCCAGATGATGGGGCATATAGTTCCGACCCACGATATTATTAAAAATCCTGAGCAGATAGAAAGGATAAAGGAGAGCTGCAAGATAAATGTTGCGGTTTTGGACTATATAGAGAAGAACATACATGAGGGGATGAATACCGCTGAAATAGACAAAATAGTCTATGATATGACAACCGACATGGGAGGAATTCCCGCCCCGCTTAACTACGAGGGATACCCTTACAGCGTATGTACCTCCGTAAACAGCCAGGTCTGCCACGGCTTTCCGTCAGAAAAGGCAGTGTTAAAGAACGGAGACATTATTAATGTTGACTGCTCGACCATACTGAACGGGTATTTTTCGGACTCCTCCAGAATGTTCTGCATTGGGGAGGTCAGTGAGGAAAGAGAGAAGCTTGTGCGTGTCACCAAAGAGTGTGTTGAGCTTGGTCTTAAGGAAGTAAAGCCGTGGGGCTTTATGGGTGATATGGGTCAGGCTGTACATGACCATGCCTTTGCAAACGGATATACCGTAGTGCGTGAAATCGGAGGACATGGAGTTGGGCTTGAGTTCCATGAGGAGCCGTGGGTAAGCTACAATACCAGACGCGGAGAGGAGATGCTTCTTGTACCCGGAATGATATTTACCATTGAGCCTATGGTAAATATGGGTAGGCCGGATATATGGATAGATGATAAAAATGATTGGGAGGTATATACCGAGGACGGACTTGACTCAGCCCAGTGGGAGATAATGGTGTTGGTTACTGAGGACGGAAATGAAGTATTGTGCTGGTAAATAAAAAATGGTAAATAAAAAATTAAAAAGGGTATTGCAATCCGAATCGGATTATGCTAATATAACTACAGTTAGCAAAGACTAACTAAAGATAAAGCATACCAACATAATCCAAATCCTTTTAAAACGGACTGACAGCATAAAATGCTGTACAGTCTGTTTTTATTTTAAGTTTAAGGCAGTTTTATTGGACTCAGTATTTGATATTGTAAGTCTGAAGAAAGAAATACACTTAAAAGAGATGGTATTTATCCCTTTTGAAATGGAGGAAAAAATGAAAAATTATATTAAGAAAAACCTATTGTTTTGTTTATCTGCATTTTTGCTTGCGTCGGTCATTGCATTGTGCATTACAGGAACCGTAATTGGTCAGAGCCGCATTAATGACGAGGAAATGGAGACGTTTTATCAAATGAAGGAGGATGAGATGGTCTGCGAGGTGAGAAGGTATCTGAATGAAAACGGCTTCAGGAATAGTGGAGTGGCGCTTACAAGAGTGACAGACGCGGAAGGAAACAGAGAGTATACGCTGACAGTCCACCATGACAGAATAGATGTGATGTCTGACGAGGAAAGAAACGACTTAAAAAACCGGCTTTCCGCCTTTGATTTTCTGACAGAGGAATGCAGCTTCAGACATGAATTTCTTATAGTGGATAAATAATGCGGAGCATTAAAAACTTAATATTGTTTTACATGACATTTATACAAAAAGGGGGTATACTTTCTATGTATGACGCTCACATTTTGTCGGAGGGCATGCGGATGCCGGACATGCGTGTGCAGATACAAAAGGAGGGAATCCCATAAATGTCATTTATTCCGAAACCACATGAAATTTATAAACACTTTAAAGGAAATCTATATCAGATAGTTACAATCGCTCAGCATTCCGAGACTGACGAACAGTTAGTGATATATCAGGCACTTTATGGAGACTTTAAGACCTATGCAAGACCGCTTGAAATGTTTATTGGAAAGGTTGACAGAGAGAAATATCCGGATGCATGCCAGACCTTCAGGTTTGAGCTTCAGGGTGAAGGCAGAGAAAGGCAGTTTAGGGAAAACGGCGTTTTAGAGACAGCCTTAGATGATGAAAATGCCGCAGAGTCTGAAAAAGAACAGACAGAGACGGCTGAGCCTGACCCGATGGTGCTGGAGTTCCTTGACTCTGACTCATATGCGAAAAAGCTTAATATTCTTGCAGGACTCCGCCACAGGATTACAGACGACATGATTACGACTATGGCAGTTGCATGTGATATTGAAGTCGAGGAGGGAGATACCCAAAAAAGGTACGACTCACTCAGAAAATGTCTTCAGATGCTTGATAAATACGAATGCAGCCGCCTCAGATAGTCAGTCAGTAAGGCTGATATAATTCTCCTTTAAATATGGTAATTGCGAGGGCTTATTTGCCCGCCGCCGCTCTCCGCACAGCCACTTGCGCCAGCGTGGAGGTCTGCCGCCGCTCTCCGCACAGCCACTTGCGCCAGCGTGGAGGTCCGCCGCCGCTCTCCGCACAGCCACTTGCGCCAGCGTGTCTGTGCAGAGAGCAGCGGTGGACAAATAAGCAGACGCTAATATTACCAAATTTCGTAAATACCTAAATCCTATTGCACGGAAAGGAGAATGAATATGGCATTTAAGCTTGATGATAAAATGGTGGTGGGAGTTTCCTCCAG
>JAJQGF010000202.1:0-505 GCA_021200695.1 Lachnospiraceae bacterium | reverse complement strand
TTTGACCTTACCGCAGAAAACGAAATATTTGAGACAGAGGGTGTAGAGGCATACTGCAGATATCAGGTGGAGCATGAGCGTGACATACTTAAGCCCGGCCCGGGCTTCGGACTAGTGCGTGAGCTGTTAAAGCTCAACAGCTATGCGAAGGACAGTGAGCTTGTCGAGGTAGTCATAATGTCGCGGAACAGCCCCGACACTTCCCTGAGGGTATTTAATGCCATAAGATATTATGGACTGCCTATTACAAGGGCTGCTCTTGTAAGCGGCGCGGCTCTCGCACCATACCTTGCCGCATTCAGAACCGATTTGTTCCTCTCGGCATATGAGGATGATGTCCAATATGCCATAGACAGCGGTATAGCTGCGGGCATTATCTGCACGGATTACAGCTATGACGAGTATACATATAGCTGTGGAAATGTCCGGGCTTTTCAGCCCCATAAGTCAAACGACAATTCCGCATGCGGAATCAGGATTGCATTTGACGGTGATGCAGTTGTAT
>JAJQGF010000133.1 GCA_021200695.1 Lachnospiraceae bacterium | reverse complement strand
AGAATGAGTAGAACGTAAGTTCTGTACCGATACAAGAAAATGAATTAAAAATACAAAATAGTGAACTATTTTGTTGTAAATTTGAAAAAAATGAGATAAACTTAATGGAAGAAATTTAGGAGGTATAAGTGATTGTTCTGTTATGATAAATTGTGGAAAATGTTAATTGATAGACATATGAATAAAGTTGAACTTAGAGAGGCAGTAGGTATTACTCCAGCAACTTTGGCTAAAATGGGAAAAAATCAAAATGTGAGTATGCATGTGATAGGAAAAATTTGCAGTGTGTTACAATGCAATGTCGGAGATATATTAGATTATGTTGAAAATAAACAGGAGGGAAAGTAATGGCAGAAAATAAATTTTATGATTATGCGACTGGGAAAGAAGTAAAGAGTAATCCGGAAGAAGCATATAGACAGTTATTTGAGCATATTCTAATAGATGATTTAGGATATCCGAAGTCTCATATTGATATTGAGGTAGTGCTTCAGAGAGGTGCAAAGCGTAATGCGGAAGAAGTTGATATAGTTGTATATAATAGTGATGTGCATAAACAGGAAAATGCATATATTATTATCGAAATAGAAACACCTAAGAAGAAATATGATTTGCAGGCATTTTCTTATGTTACAGCAACAACCGCTCCATATTGTGTGTGGTTCGCAGGATTTGATAAAAATAGCGAGGGACCGTTTTATAATTATAGAGATTTGACAATGGATCCTACAAAATTTATGTCTATTCCTACATTACCACGATATGGAGAAACACAAGATACAATTGGACAATATAGAAAACAGGATTTGAAACCTGCAAAAGCTTTAAAATTGTTATTTAGTCGTATGTATTATAAGTTGTATGGAAATGGTCCCATTAAGAGAGAAGAGAACATTGCAATAGAAGTTATAAAGATGTTGTTTTGTAAGATTATGGATGAAATTAGTCCTGATGACTTGTGTGAGTTTAGAGCTACTCCGATTGAACTTGCGTCAGATGAAGGAAAGAAAGCTATCAGAAAGAGAATAGAAATTCTTTATGAGAAATTATTGAGAGATCCGGATTTTGGAACTATGTTTAAGGGTGAGCAAATAGAATATGACGATGAGTGGGTTTCGTACATTGTTAGTGAATTGCAAGGAATTGCACTTATGCATGAGGAAACTAACACAGATGCCTTAGGAGACGCGTATGAAATATTGTTACCATCTACATTGAAAGGTGAAAGCGGACAGTTTTTTACTCCACGAGAGATTGTTAGGTTTGCAATGGATATAATAAATCCTTCATACAAAGATAATGAACTCGTGTTAGATACAGCATGTGGTTCTGGTGGTTTTTTATCGATAGCAATTGAAAAACTTAGAAAGCAAATTGAAGAATTGTACCAAAATAGAGGGTTTTCAAAAGATAAATTGAATTCAATGTTAAAAGATTATGCTGATAAATATATTTTTGGGTGCGATATTGATCCACTACTATATCGAATTTCAAAATCTTATATGGCAATTGTTGGAGACGGAAAAAGTAACATTTATAATTTTGATTCATTGGAGCCATATGAAAGTTTAAACGAAAATTTTAAAAAGCGTATTAAACCAGGTACTGTGGATGTAATAACTACAAATCCTCCATTTGGTACAAAAATTGATGATACAAGGGATTATGTGTTAGAACAATATGAATTGGGACATAAATTGGTAAATGGAGTTCCAACAAAAATATTAGTAGATGGACAAGATCCAGATAAGTTATTTGTTGAGCGAGATATTTTGTATCTTAAGGATGCCACAGAAACAGAAGATGGCGGGAGAATGGTAATAGTTCTTCCAAAACAAAATTTGTCGGGAGCACAAGAGGAGAGTGTTGAATTTAGAAAATGGCTTTTAAGTAAAGTGCAAATTACTGCAATTGTTGATTTGCCAAGGGAGGGCTTTCAACCTCACACAGGTACAAAAACATCACTTGTTTTTTTGAAAAAAGTAAGGAATATTCCAGAAAATTATCCTATTTTTATGGCTGTATCTGAAGCAGTAGGACATGATAGAAGAGGAAATCCTTTGTATAAAAAAGATGCGTCTGGAATGAATTTGTTAGATGATAAAGGAAAAGAAGTGGTTTGGAATGATTTACCACAAATTTATGAGCAATGGGTAAATTACACATTATCGGGAACTGTTGAGGAGATACAAGGGGAGCATGCACCAAGTTGTTTTATTGTTAATTCGAAACAGATATTAGAAGATACAACAAGGAGAATAGACGCTTGGTATTGGGACCCTAACAAAAATAATTTGGCAAAAGAATTAGAAGAATCTATTGGTGAAGATGTGCTAGAAATTGTTCGATTAGGAGATTTAGTTATTGAGCATGGTATATTTTATCCTGGACGTCATAAAAGGAATTATGTGGCACCGGGAGAGGAAAGTGTTCCATTTTATTCTGGAACTCAAATCTTACAGGTGCGTCCATTTGATTTAAAATATACACCCAAAGATTATAAACCAGCTGCTAAACATTTTGTTGAGAAAGATTGGATTTTAATTACTCGTTCAGGATCTACAGGTAGAGTTGTTATGGTTACAGATAATATTGCAGGAACAATGGTTTCAGAGCATGTTATTAGGGTTATTTGTGATGAAACAGTCATAGATCCTTATTATGTATATGCCTATCTTTCTACTGACAATATTGGGAAAATTTTGTTGGAGAAAGGAATATATGCATCAGTTGTAGATCATATTACACCAGATTTTGTCGCAACTATTCCTATTCCGAGATTGAGACCAGAAAAAGAAAAAGAAATTGCTGATAAGGTTCGAATAGCAGAAGCTAAGAGAGATGAGGCTAATAAGGTGTTTTTTGATGAGAGAAATCAAATTGAAAATATGATGTTTAGTAACATTAATAAAAATAGTATTAGTTAGTAGGATTATCAAAACGGAGAAAATTGTAAATAAGTATTATACAAATTTGAGGTGGTGTTATTATTATGCAATTATATTCTTTGCTTATAGAAGGTTTCAGAAAACATTTAAATACAAAAATCATCTTTTCTGATTCGACATTCTTAATTGGAGAAAATAATGTTGGGAAAAGTAGTATTCTATATGCGTTAGATTATTTATTGGGAGCAAGTAGTACTATTCCGTTGGATGAGTTTTTTGCGTTAGAAAATAGTGGAGAGAGAAAAGTAGCTGTTGAAAATATAGTTTTTACAGCAGAATTTCGGAAAATTCCCAAAGAAGCAAGTTCATGGAGAGGATTTAAGGGACGTTTATTACAATATGAGCCAGACGAAAAAGATCCACTAGACACAGGATTGAAATTTATTTATAGAAAAACGTTTCCAAAGAACGGAAAGGTGAAAATTGAAACTCTTGAAAATCCTAAATTATTGAAAAGTGAATTTGAAAATTGTACATGCATTCAAGATTTTTTGGATGCAGGGCTTTCAGAAGATGAACTTACTGATGATATAAAAAAGATAAAATATGATAAGAAATTAACTGTAAGGGATGAAGCACTATTTGATGCCATAGAGGAGATATTTGATATTGATGATAGTCAAGAATGCTGGGTTGAGAATCCAGGGGGTATTCCTCAAAATGTGTTAAGCAAGTTGCCAAAATATTTGCTGATTCCGGCACAAGATAGTGAGGGAGAAATCTCTGGAACTTCTGGTACCCTACAGAAAACCTTGAATGAGTTATTTAATGAAGTTCGTGAAAAATCAGAAAATTACAAGCTGGCACAGGAATATTTGAATAAACTTGCAAAAGAATTAGATCCATCTGATAAAAGTACAGAAATATCTAAAATGATAGGTGAAATAAATAGTATTATTTCAGATGTTTTTCCTCATACTGGCATTAGTGCGGAGGCAAATTTAAGTGATGCGAATAAAGTGATAAAGCCAGCATTTGATATTCATATGAATAGTAATGTATCTACACCATCGAATCTTCAGGGAACGGGATTAATTCGTTCAACGGTATTTGCATTGCTGAGATATAAAGCTTTGCGTGATAATAAAAAAGATTCTACTCAAGAGCGACAACTTATAATAGGGTTTGAAGAACCTGAAATATATTTGCATCCAAATGCAATAAGTAAAATGCGTGATACTATTTATAGTTTGGCAGAGACGGGAAATAATCAGATTGTTTGTACTACACATTCACCTTATATGATTGATTTGAATAAAAAGCCAAAGCAAACATTGAACAGATTGTCTCTTTCTGCACATAGCTTAGGTGAAAATACGGCATTAACTGTGGAAAGTATTCCGTTTAATATTACAAAAGAGTTCTTAGAATTGCAGGAAGATGATAAAAATTACATTAAGATGCTTCTGCGTGTAGAAGATGCAATTGCCAAATGCTTTTTTGTGAAAAAGGTATTAATTGTTGAAGGCGATACTGAACAAGTGGCATTGTCAGAAACTATTAGCAAGTTACCTGGAGATTTGAAGAATGATATTTTGTCAGATTGGTATATTTTAAGAGCAAGAGGAAAAGCTGCTATTATTCCATTAATAAAATATTTGAGGGCAATGCAAATAGATATTTATGTAATGCATGATAAGGATGAGAATACACCTGGGGCAGTGATATTCAATGAACCAATTAAACAAGCTTTAGATAATGATAGTCATTTGTTTGTATTGGAAAACTGTGTTGAAGATGTGTTGGGGTATACAGCACCAACATCAAATAAACCGTATAAAGCATATTGTTATATTGATAAAAATTGGAATGAATGGAAAGATGTAAATGCAGAATGGAAAGCAATTATACAAACTATTTTCAATGAAGGGAATACGATTGAGTAATTGGCTCTGTTTTGGCGCTAATAATTTTAAATGAGAAAAATAAAATTGAAAAACTAGGATAATATGATGATGAAATGCACAAATATGAATTAGCAGATAAGGAGAATATGTTATCCGCACCGGAGTTCGAATAATTTTCGAAAGCTCGCAAAGCCTAGTAAAATGGGCATTTGCGAGCTTGTTTTTTGCCTTGTGGTACTATTTTGGTACTAAAGTGAGCTGTGCAGGAATAGTTTCATTTATGCATGAGGCCATGTTATTTTCCACTCAAAATATTCATTGGGAGAAATCTCTCCGTTATTTAATTTCATTTTCATTTCACACCATTCCGTAAGGAAATCATTTACCAATCCATATTCAAAAGTTAATGCAACAGGTGCACCTGCACAGTCATAATCATCTTCATTGTAAGTTGGTCGGGCTGTTTCAGATGACTTTGCAGGAGTCATTGCAGTTAAGTGAATCAGATTATCAGGAGCAGTGTACTCAGGGAATCTTGTACCTTTTCCTCTTGCTGGAAGTGAAGATGCACTTTCCTCAAGCCAGAAAAGTGTTTCAATGATGTCCTCTGCAGCACCAAGGCTGTAGTCAGAGATAGCTTTGTAATTGCAGTGCAAAGCGTCGGCAAGCTTTTGAATCATATCTTCGCCGGGAATACGCGCACCAGTTTCGTATTGTGATATACGGACTGACATATTTTTTCCTTCAAAGCCAAGAGCACCGCCTAGATCATCCATTGTCATTTTACGGAACACCCGTATTTTCTTTATTCTTTCACCTATTGTCATAGTGTAGTTACCTCCATTTTGTGGTCATGTATGGACTGTTGAACACAGTATAACACGGAAAAAATGAAAAGGGAAGTTTTTCTATACGAAAACATTAGAAAAAGTTCTTGATAATTCAATACCATAAGGTATAGAATAATCGCAATTCAATTATCTATACGATATTGTATTGATAAACAACTAAATGAGCGGTATCAGAAATCTAACAGGCATTTGCCACGACCTTCGCATGAAATTCATTTATAGAATTAAATGTGAAGCGAGCGAGTGTAGACACTCCCCAAGTGGACCGAATACCTCGAGCAGGAGCGGGCGGTATTACAGGAGATTATCTCAGGTAATGAGGCTGGTTGTGACATCAGCAGAACTGATATGGGAAACGCCAAAACAACATTTTATTAAGGAAAGGTGGTGAGAGGCATGAACGAAAAGTTTTTAAAAGTGAAAGATATTATGGAAATTCTTGGGATTTCAAAATCAGCAGCATATAAGCTTATGAGAGAGATGAATGAAGAAATGGTAAAGAAAGGCTATATTGCCATTCGTGGAAGAGTAAACAGAAAGTATTTCGAAGAACGATTTTATGGCATGAGTGATGCAGGCTGATAGTAGGGGAATGTTGGAAACTAATAGAGGTTTCCGGTATTTCTACAGGTTTTGAAGTATGTTGAAAGACAAAGAGAATGAGCGCAGCAGCTGCAAAAGTTCGTATAGCTTATGCACCTGCTTTTGCGTTGCCAGGCATGCGACAAAAAGGTCCGGTGGACCTTTTTAGTGTGGAAAGGAGATGATGAATATGCCAGCTTATAAGGATAATAAGACAGGCACCTAGTTCGTCAAATTCTATTGTAAGGACTGGACCGGGGAAAATAAACAGATAAAGAAAAGGGGCTTTGCAACGAAGAGGGAAGCCCTTGATTATGAACGAAACTATAAGATTCGGCAGGAGAATAATCTGGATATGACATTCGGGGAGTTCTGGAAGCTGTATACAGAGGATGTAAAGCCGAGAGTGAAGCTGAACACATGGCTGACTAAGGAGAATATAGTCGAAAAGAAGATACTTCCATATTTCAAGAATCTGAAGATGAATGAAATAACTCCCGCAGATGTGCGTAAATGGCAGAATGAGATGTTTGCTCTAAAGGATACGGAAGGAAAGCCATATTCGCAGACTTACAGAAAGACAATGCACAATACACTGAGTACCATATTTAACCATGCGTGCAGATTTTACAATTTGAAATCAAATCCGGCAAGGCAGGCTGGAAATATGGGGAAAGAAGAATATAAGGAAATGCTTTTCTGGACAACTGAGGAATACAAGAAGTTTTCGGAAGCGGTTATTGATAAGCCAGTTTCATTTTATGCATTTGAAATGTTGTACTGGACAGGGATGCGAATGGGAGATAGAATGGTACTTGTTAACTAAAATATCTAATGATAAAATGGAGCTGAATATTATAATTAAAATAAAAAATAGAATTTTAGCGATAAAAAGTGCTAAATAATTATATTATGGATATCGGTGGTAAAATAATATGGCAAAAGAATTTGAGGCGGGTAGTTATTGTCTTGAATGGACAGATAAAAAAGGAAAACCGTACTGTGAATGCTTTGTTCCTATCAGCATAGATAAGTGGT
>JAJQGF010000265.1 GCA_021200695.1 Lachnospiraceae bacterium | reverse complement strand
CCATAACGTCAACAACAACGCGGCGGTTCAGGCCAATCTTCTTACCATGCTCGAAGGAACAGAGATGAAGGTTGACATCAACGACGAGGAGCAGGTGTTCGATTCTAATAAAACCATGTTTGTTCTGCTTGGTTCTTTTCAGGAGCTGCGCGATAAAAAGCAGGAAACAGAGATGAATTCCGGAAGAATTGGCTTTTTGTCCGATGATAATACCTGTATCGCTGAAAATAAATCCTTCTATGAAGAATTATCCCTGCAGGACATTATAGATTTTGGAATGCAGGAGGAGCTTGCGGGGCGTATCGTTTCCGTCATAAATTTCCACAGGCTGTCCGAACGGGATATGCTGACACTGCTCAAATACAAGGTCAGTGAGATTAGCGAAAGCATTGGTTGTCATATTATTCTTAAAAAGGCCGCTGAAAAGGATTTTCTAAAGATTTCCTTTGGAAATCTGGGAGTAAGACAGCCAATAAATATCATTAGAGCGCTCGCACAGGATGCAATTGCCGAGGTCTTTTTTGACAGAGGCTTTGATAAAGACACTGACAAAATCATTATTGATTCACCCTGTGCCGCCCACATTGAGCGTTTAAAAACGCAAAGCCAACAATTGACGGCTGCAATATGCTAATTAAAAAGGCTTTTCAAAGAAATATTCTCTGAAAAGCCTCTTTCCTCTTTTTCAAAGCTGATGACGGGAATCGAACCCGTGACCTCCGCCTTACCAAGGCGACGCTCTACCGACTGAGCCACATCAGCAACACATGACTGCTTACGCAACCACCGTTTCACATATTATCATACCGCTTATTCTTTGTCAATAAAAATTTTCCTTCTTATTTTATTCTTCATTCTTTGAAGCGCATTATCCGTGGCCTTCTCATCCCTTCCGAGGACTTTGGCTATCTGACTGTAGCTCATACCGGTAAGATGGAGCTCTAACACCTGCTTTTCAAATCCACTCAGCTCATTCTCAATAACCTCATCAAGATATTTAACCCTCTCCTTGTCGATAAACAGCTCCTCGGGACTTATCTCGGTTCTGTCTGCCAATGCCTCTATAAGTCTGCCATCCTCTCCATCCTCCTGGCCTGATACGCTGTCGTACAGCGACACATATGTATTCAACGGAATATGCTTTTTCCTTCCTGCTGCCTGAACAGCAGTATACATCTGTCTGCTTATACACAAATCGGCGAAAGTGGAAAAGCTTGCATCCCTGCCACAGTCATAATCCCTGACAGCCTTAAAGAGTCCAATCATTCCCTCCTGAATTAAGTCATCATTGTCCCCTCCGAGAATAAACATGGATTTTGCCTTAGCCTTCACCATATCCTTATATTTATAACATATATAGTCAGTAATCTCTTTCTCCCCACACTTAAGCCTGTGAATAAGCTCCTCGTCAGAGGCTCCCTGATACCTGTCATATCCTGACATACCAATCCTACCCTCTCAAACGCTGCCTTACAATCTCATAGGCAAGAATGCCCGCAGCAACCGACGCATTCAGCGAATCAATATCACCCTTCATCGGAATAGAGGCAATCATGTCACATTTCTCCTTAACAAGCCTTCCTGCTCCTTCTCCCTCATTACCTATCACCAGACCGATAGGACCCTTTAAATCAAGGTCATACATTACGGTTCCGTCCATATCGGCACACACGAACCACATTCCCTCCTTTTTTAAGTCCTCTATCGTTTTCGCCATATTTGTGACCCTAGCCACAGGCGTATAATTAAGCGCACCTGCCGATGTCCGGGCAACAGTCGCGGTCAGTCCCACCGCACGGTTCTTCGGTATTATAACTCCGTGAGCCCCCGCGAGGTTCGCAGTCCTTATAATAGCGCCAAGATTATGAGGGTCTTCAATACCGTCAAGCAAAAATATAAACGGCGGCTCCCCCCTGCTTACCGCATTCCCGAGGATATCACTGATTTCAGCATATTCATAGGCTGCCGTTACCGCTATAACTCCCTGATGCTTTCCGAGCTCTGATATCTGGTCAAGGCGCTCTTTTGTCACATACTTTATTGGCGTATCATGCTTTTTTGCCTCCCGCTTTATTGTCATAACAGGACCGTCCTGACAGCCGTCCTGAATATACAGCCTGTCTATGGGCTTTCCCGAGCGATATGCCTCTGTTACCGCATTTCTTCCCTCTATCATAAACTCTGTGTATCCCATATACCGTCAAATCTCCATTCCGATAAGCTCTATTCCTTTTTTAATCAGCTCAAGCATTCTCAAATCCTGACCCGTGAGATATAAAAAGCCCATAAGCGCCTCAAAGCCTGTCGCCCTTCTGTAATCTCCTGCCGCCGCATTCTTCGCAATCGTGTGAGGCTTTGCATTTCGCCCACGCTTATATATGTCCCTTTCCTCCTCGGTAAGTATATCGGACAATGCCTGAATTATTTTTGACTGTGTCTGAGCCTTAACATATCCTATAGTCCTTTTGTGAAGCTCTCCGTTGGGACGGTTTGCCCTCTCAACCACAACACTCCTTATGACAAGGTCGTAAATTCCGTCGCCTATGTATGCAAGCGTAAGGGGTGAATACATTCTCACATCCTTCTCACTGCATTCAAATACTCTCTTTATATCACAAAGAAGTCCTACGCTCTCTTCCATTTTACTCCCTCACGCGTGTCCTCAAGCACAATGCCCTTTTCAAGCAGCTCGTTTCTAATCTCATCTGCCCGCGCAAAATTCTTTGTCTTTCTCGCAGCCTGACGCTCCTCGATAAGCGCCTCTATATCGCTGTCCAAAAGCCCTGCCTCTTTGTCAACTATGAGGCCGCAGATATCGGAAAGCTCTGTTATCTGCTTCTTTAAGGCCTCTATAAAGCTCCTGCCTGATTCCGGAGTTGAATTTGTATTTGCAAATTTTACAAGCTCAAAAATTGCCGACAGCGCATCTGCGGTGTTAAAATCATCCTCCATCGCCGCCTCGAACTTTAAGGTATACTGCGCCGCTTCGCCAAGGAGCCTCTCCTCCTCATCGTTAAGCTCATCCCTGGCTGCATTTTTCCCGAGATATTTAAGATTATCCACACTTGTTACAATACGCTCATATCCGCTCTTTGCCGCCTCCATAAGAGTATCGCTGAAATTGAGCGGACTTCTGTAATGTGCCGAAAGCATAAAAAACCTGAGCACCTGCAAATCATACTTCTCACTTATATCTCTGACCGTAAAGAAGTTTCCGAGAGATTTTGACATCTTGCGGTTGTCTATGTTTAAAAAAGCATTGTGCATCCAATATTTTGCAAAGGTTCTTCCGTTTGCCGACTCTGACTGTGCAATTTCGTTTTCATGGTGCGGGAATATAAGGTCCTCGCCGCCCGCATGAATGTCAATCTCATCTCCAAGATACTTTTTACTCATAACAGAGCATTCAATGTGCCATCCGGGACGTCCCTGACACCATGGCGACTCCCAATAAGGCTCTCCCTCTTTTTTAGGCTTCCAGAGTACGAAATCCAGCGCCTCCTCCTTCTGCTCTTCTCCAGATACCTGAAGAGAACGCATTCCGCCCTGAAGATCCTCCAGCTTCTTATGCGAGAGCTTTCCGTATTCCTTAAAACTCCTCGTGCGGAAATAAACCGTTCCGTCCTCCGCAGCATATGCATGACCATTGTCTATAAGAGTCTGAATCATCTCAATCATTCCGTCAATTTCCTGAGTTGCGAGCGGATGTGTCGTCGCGGGCTTTACATTCATCCCTGCCATATCCTTTCTGCACTCCTCAATATAGCGCTTTGAGATGACGTCTGCATTGACGCCCTCCTCATTAGCCTTTTTTATAATCTTGTCGTCCACATCAGTGAAATTTGACACATAATTAACCTCATATCCCTTGTACTCCATATAGCGGCGCGCCGTGTCAAACACAATCATAGGGCGGGCATTTCCGATATGAATAAGATTGTACACGGTGGGGCCGCATACATACATTCTTACCTTGCCCTCTTCTATAGGCTTAAATTCCTCTTTTTTTCCTGAAAGCGTATTATATATTTTGATGCTCATATTCCCTCTTTTCCGCTCATCGTTACAAAGCACTGTATTTACAGATAAAATTAACCTAGCTCTTTTCTTTTTTAATAAGTCTAAGCTCGTCTTCAAGCTCAAGAAGCCTCGTTGTAAGCTCTGAATTTGATTTCTGGAGATTTGCAATATCCTCCCTCACAGGGTCAGGCAGGTCAGTCTGATTAAGGGTATCCTGAGGCAATGCCTTGTTATAGCGTTTAACTACTCGTCCCGGCACGCCAACCACAGTAGAGTTCTCAGGCACCTCGCTAAGAACCACACTTCCCGCACCAATCTTGGAATTATCTCCAATCTTAAATGAGCCAAGCACCTTAGCGCCCGCACTTATCATTACATTATTGCCTATTGTTGGATGGCGCTTTCCATGCTCCTTTCCCGTACCGCCGAGAGTGACTCCCTGATACAGTGTCACATTATCGCCTATTATGGCAGTCTCTCCTATAATAACCCCATGTCCATGGTCAATAAAAAAGCCCTTTCCAATCTGTGCGCCCGGATGAATCTCAATTCCCGTCTTCCTGACTGCTCTCTGCGAAATATATCTTGCCAAAAAATAATGCTTCCCAAGATACAGCTTATGCGCAAGCCTGTAGTGCAGCATAACCTTAAAGCTCGGATAGAGAAAAACCTCCATTGAAGAATGGATAGCGGGGTCCCTCTCCCTTATTATCTCTATTTCTTCCTTTAAATTTTTAATAAATCCCATTTACATGCTTCCTTAAATTTGCTTTCATCTGTTAAGCAACGGAGCAGTCTGCAAAGCTTCTGCGGCTGTGTCAGCCCTGCTGTGCCGGACATCCGCTACAGCCTGCGCAGCCCGCTTTAACCGGCTGTGCCCCTAAATCAAACGGGCTTGTGAGCATACATACTGCCTGAGCTGATATGCCCTCTCCGGTGCCTGTGAAGCCAAGCCCCTCCTCCGTAGTCGCCTTAACATTTACCTGTTCTATATATATGCTCAGGGCTTTTGCAATGTTTTTCCGCATTTCATCTATATACGGTCTCATCTTAGGCTCCTGCGCAATAATGGTCGCATCAATGTTTTCTATCAAAAAGCTGTTCTCCTCAAGAAGCTCTCCCACCCTTTCAAGCAACAGCATGGAGGAAATTCCCTTATATGCCGGGTCGGTATCAGGAAAATGCTTCCCTATATCGCCCAATGCAGCCGCACCAAGCAAAGCATCCATGACAGCATGGAGAAGGACATCAGCATCAGAATGCCCCAGAAGACCCTTCTCATACGGAAGCTTTACTCCTCCTATTATCAGGCTTCTGCCGTCTGCCAGCCTGTGGACATCATATCCCATTCCTATCCTCATAATTACATCCATTTCTGCGCACATTTTTGTAATAATGAGCCCGTGTCAGGTGCGCACAGACACAAAGCCCTGTTTTTGAGTTCAGCGGAAAATACCTCCGCCCTCCGCACCGCATTCCAGCAGCGCCTCTGCACTCTCATATTCATATATTGTGTAGCCGTCGTTCTGATATACCTTTTTACCCAGAAGCACCGCCTTGCATTCAGCATAGCTCTCCGCCTCATCAGATGCAAGCAGCATAAATACCTTACCCGTGTGATAACCTTCCCCATAGTATTTCATGGGAGTAGACCATGTAAAGAACACAAGACCCTCAGGGTCGATTATATTTGCCACCTCCACCTCCGCGTCAGTAAGCTCAGTGATAATATTAGCATTCCAATAGGTAGCATACCCGAAATCATATCCGTTCTGTACGAGAAATTCGGCTGCCTGCCGTTTATCCTCATTTTTATCAGTTGTTATAAATGAAAGAGTTGTCTTTGCAGCCCCCAGTAAAAGCCCTCCGATAAGCAGAAATGCCACAACTGCCTTGTCCAATCTGTATTCCCTTCCCTCAAAGTAAAAGGCTATAAGCGGAAGCGCAAATACAAATACGGTTATATAATATCTTGGAACAATCGTGCTCGTAGTGAATACGAAAACAAAGGTATTTAATATAAAAGCAGCCGCAAAAAAAAGTGCCGCAAAAAATCTTATTCCATCACACCTTTTGTATACCCTGACGGCAATAAATACGAATACCGCAAGCAGAACAAATGCAGTTATGGAAACCAGACCCCGCAGCGAAATCACTCCCCTGTCAGGTATATATCCAAAAAGCATTATCAGGCTTCCAAAGGTATCCTGAAGCCTTTCCATAAGGCTTCCCTGATATACAGAAATAAAATTAGTAGCCTCATATGTCTGAAACACATAGCTTCTGCTCACATATAACACATTTACGACATATCCTGCCGCTGCCGATACGACTCCCGCCAAAGAATAGTACAGAAAATATGCGCTGCGGCATTTAACAACGCGCCTGAAATATGCCGGCGACAGTTTATTTTCACCGAAATTCTCCCTGAAAAGCTGAAAGTCCTCACTCTTTAATAAATATATAAATGCGGCTATGACCAGCGGGCATTGTATTGCGAGCAAATATCTGACCCCGGACACACCACACACAACTCCGGTAAGTACATAGACCACAATAAGCCATATCCGTCTTCCCCGCTTAAACGAGCTGTCAGCAAGCCTGAGAAGCATTCCGAAAAACAGCAGCACAAGAATTACATGCATCATATATGTGTTGCCCATCTGCATATGAGTCATCATAGTCTCGGAAAATGGAAGCAGCAGAACGGTCGCCGTCATTATTGTCAGACTTCTTCTCACCTTAAAGGGCTTCATCATATAAAAGTATGCCCCCAACAGCAGCACATAAGTCAACATATTTGTAACACCGCGGATAAGGTGGAAGCTTCCCGTAAGCTTAAACAGCGGAGTCATTATAAGCTGTGTATATATGAGGCGAAACTCCGTGGAATAATACCAATGCGGGCTCGCAAATATATGCCCCTCCTCCGACAGCAGCTTTGAAAATATCATTTCCGCAGCCATATCGGAATCAAGCCAATTATCATGGAAAAAAATATTAAGTACCGCCAATACAGACAATGTACAGGCAAGAGCTGCATATGGCAGCATCCTTTTTATCTTTTCTGTCAAAGATATCTCCCCTTCTGCACCGTTTCCGCGTACACCTGAGTGTCAGTTATCTATTAATTTGCAGGCTGTCTGTAATCTGTCCTTTTTCTTGTGTCCCGTGTCCTGCCGTCGCGCCTTCTGTCGTCGCGCCTTCTGTCGTCGTGCCTTCTGTCATCACGTGCTCTGCCGTCCCTTGTCCTGCCATCGCGGGCTCCTGCATTCTTTGACCTGCTGTCTCCCGTCCTAGCGTCACGTCTC
>JAJQGF010000067.1:2553-7391 GCA_021200695.1 Lachnospiraceae bacterium | reverse complement strand
TCATAAGCAAGTACCGCGGTTGTGCAGACATCGCGGGGAAGCTGATGGCTGGTTGGTCAAGCGGTTAAGACGTCGCCCTCTCACGGCGAAAACAGGGGTTCGATTCCCCTACCAGCTGTTGACTATTTAATTGAATAGCCCAACCCTATGAAAAGTGCTTGAAGTTCTGTTTATGGATTTCATGCATTTTTTTATTTTATGGAATTTTGTAATGTTCATTATAACTAGCATTTTTAAACAAAAAAAATAGTAAAATATAAAGTAGTAATATTATTTATTTTATGCATTTTTTACAAAATAACAAAAAAATTTACAAAAACTTTTGTGGGGCATCACAAAAGTGATATAATATTTAAGAGAGAGTGTGTCATAAATGCATGGATTGGAGCATTCAGATAAATGGACTATAGCAGAAGAAAGTTGAGATTAGGCGAGCTGCTGGTAAGGGGAAAGGCAATATCACAGGAGCAGCTTGATGCTGCACTTGCCAGACAAAAGGGCTCGGGCAAAAAGCTTGGTGAATTCCTTATTGATGACGGAATTCTCACGGAGGATAATCTGGCGAAGGCACTCAGCGAACAGCTTGGACTTGAGATGGTTGACTTGCAGAATATGTTGATTGACAAGACTGCGGTGAACCTTATCAAATCTGATGTATTAAAAAAGAATAAGGTATTTCCTGTCGGCTTTGCCGAGGGAAGCTTTAACAGATTAAAGCTGGCAATGGCGGACCCTATGGATTACAATGCCCAGGACGATATTGCCATTATAACAAATTTCCAGGTTGAACCGGTGGTGGCGACCACCCGCAGTATAATGATTGCCATTGATGAATATTGCGGGCAGGGGGAGGTTGACTCCGCACTTGAGGCATATGCGAAGGAGAAAAAGCTTGACGTTGTCGAGGATGAGGTATCGGAGGACAATATAAACAGCTCTCCTATAGTTATGCTTGTCAAAGAAATGATTGAGAAGGCTGTCAGGCAGAGAGCCTCTGATATACATATTGAGCCCTGCGAGAATCGCATAAGAGTTCGCTACCGTATCGACGGCGCCTTATATGAGAGGGCAAAATACAGCACAAGTGTACTCTCGGCAGTCATAGCCAGAATCAAAATAATAGGCGGCATGGATATCTCGGAGAAAAGAAAGCCTCAGGACGGACGTATAACACAGATAGTTGACCGCACCGAGTACGATATTCGTGTATCAATACTTCCAACGGTGTATGGTGAAAAGGTTGTAATGAGACTTACCGCGAAGGCGGCTCTCAGCAGAAATAAGAGTCAGTTGGGTCTTAAGCCATATGAGCTTGAGCAGTTTGATTACATATTGAGGAATCCTCATGGAATCCTTCTTGTGACGGGTCCTACGGGAAGCGGTAAGTCGACCACTCTTTATACAGCCCTGAGCGAGCTTAACAAAGAGGACGTAAATATTATCACGGTTGAGGACCCCGTGGAGGCAAATATAGACGGCATAAATCAGGTTCAGGTAAACAATAAGGCTGAGCTTACCTTTGCCGCAGCGCTCAGGTCAATACTGAGGCAAGACCCTGATATCATTATGATAGGTGAGATTAGAGACCAGGAGACGGCAAGCATAGCGGTTCAGGCAGCTATCACGGGACATCTTGTTGTGAGTACGCTGCATACCAATTCCGCGGCAAGCACGATAACCAGACTTGAAGATATGGGAATAGAGTCATATCTGATAGCTGATTCCATAGTGGGTGTTGTGGCGCAGAGACTTGTGCGAAGACTTTGTCCTAACTGTAAGAAGCCGAAGCAGGCAGACGCTGACCAGAAAAGGCTTATGGAAATTCCTGAAGGACAGGAGGTTACTATCTATGAGCCATGTGGCTGTCCTAAATGTGATAATACCGGTTACAAAGGCAGAATTGGTGTTTATGAGATAATGAAAATGTCGCCCAGACTTAAGAATATTATCAGCAGAAGAGAGGGCGCAGACAGAATCAAGGAGCAGGCGCTTGCCGAGGGAATGCACACTCTGCATATGAGCGCAAGAGATTACGTGCTTGACGGAACTACATCCTACACGGAAATGGTGAGAGTTTCGTTTGACGAATAAAGGCGGAGGAATACCATGGCAGTATACGGCTATAGGGCGATAAATGGCGTCGGCAAGGAAGTAAAGGGCAGCATTGAGGCAGACGACGAGAGAGACGCAAAACAAAAAATTAAAAAAGACGGGCTGACGCCCACTGAGATAACTGAACAGAGCATCTGGAGCAGAGATTTAAATATCCAGATAGGAGGATATCCTACAACGCGCGACCTGAGCGTAATGTGCAGACAGTTTGTAAGCATGACACAGGCAGGCGTAAGCATTATAGAAGCGCTTAAAATGCTCTATGAACAGACAGAAAACAAGAGACTTCACGATGCACTTCAGGAGGTGCGCATAAGCGTTGAGAAGGGTGAGACATTGGCGGATTCATTTGCGCAGCACCCCAAAATTTTTCCGGCTATCATGATAAACATGGTGGCTGCAGGAGAAGCGTCAGGAAGCCTTGAAATTGCGATGCAGCGTGTGGCTACGCAGCTTGAAAGGTCCAACAAAACACAGGCGCTTGTCAAAAAGGCGATGATATACCCGATAGCAGTTTGTATAGTTGCCGTAGTCGTCACCATAGTAATGCTTGTTGTGGTCATTCCGAACTATGAATCGATGTTTGTTGATTTAGGAACAGAGCTTCCGGCAATTACAAGATTTTATGTGGCTTTGAGTGATGGCATAATAAATTATTGGTTTATAATAGTACCCGTTATAGCGGCTGTCGCCTTTGGAATTGCCACATTTGCAAAGACCGACCTCGGAAAGCATGTATTTGGAAAACTCACATTAGTTATTCCAATTACAAAGGGTCTGGTAACAAAGTCAGCGTCGTCGCTGATGGCCCGTACCCTAAGTACGCTGATGGGTGCAGGTGTGCCTCTTATAGAGGCAGTAGGAATAGTGGCAGGAGTTATGGGAAATGTGTGGTTCAAGGAAGCGCTTATGGACGCAAGGGAAGAGATTACCATAGGAATGCCCCTGTCGAGGCCGCTTGAAGCATGCGGACTGTTTCCTCCGATGGTATACCATATGGTAAGGATAGGAGAGGAGTCCGGTAATACTGAGGCAATGCTTGACCAGCTTGCGGATTATTATGATGAAGAGGTTGAAATGGCAGTGTCCTCCCTTATGGCTGCTTTGGAGCCTATGATAATAGTAGTATTGGCAGTGGTAGTCGGAGGCCTTGTTGCCGCATGTATGGCGCCCATGCTTACCATGTACCAGGCACTTGATAATTTATAATAAAGCAGTCGGCGAATTATATCCTTCATTTAGGGGTGGAGGTTATAAGATAAATGGCAGAAATGTCAAAACGGTAAATGTGAAGCCTGTTTGGAAAATGCACAAATTTTCCCGAAAAAAGCTTCATAATTACCAAAACACAAGAACATGAAAAGGAGAGAATTGTATTATGGAAAAGAAAAAAATGAATGACAAAGGCTTTTCACTTGTCGAGCTGATTATCGTTATTGCTATTATGGCAGTATTGGTCGGCATTCTTGCACCTCAGTATTTAAAGTATGTACAGAGTTCTAGGGTATCTACGGATATTACAAATGCAGAAGAGATTGCAACATCTGTAAGCGTTGCTATTGCTGACGGCGATATTACATTGCCGGCTAGTGGTACGATAACAGTGGATGCAGATGACATCTCTAATGTAGATGCATTCCCTGCTTCAAAAGTGAGTGCTAGTTATACTTGGGAAGTTACGGTAGGCGAATTGGGTGTAAGCAAAATAACACTTGGTGGTGCGGAAATTTGGCCTGATTCCACAGCCTATGAGAGCGCTAATTAATATTTAAGGAAAGGACACCCCTTAATGCTCCCAACGATACTTCTTTACATAATAGTATTTCTATACGGAATTATTATAGGCAGCTTTTTAAATGTCTGTATTTACCGTATACCAAAAAAGGAGAATATAGTCACTACCGGTTCTCATTGCATGACCTGTGGGTACAGACTCAAATGGTATGATATGTTTCCGCTGTTCAGCTATATGTTTCTTGGGGGCAGGTGTCGAAAATGTAAAACGAAGCTCTCTGTTCAATACCCTCTTATTGAGGGATTGAACGGAGCGCTGTATCTGGCGGTATATGCCAGATACGGATTGAGCGTAGATTCCCTACTCTACTGCTTGCTTTTCAGTGCACTTCTTGCTTTAAGTGTTATTGATTTCAGAACATATGAAATCCCGGTGGGTTTCAATATATTTATACTGATGATAGGGCTGATTCGCGTAGTGACAGATTATACAAATTGGACGGACTATGCGGTCGGCTTCCTGTCAGTCAGTGTGTTTCTTGCACTGCTGTACTATATAAGCCATGGAAGGGCAATAGGGGGCGGCGATGTAAAGCTGATGGCTGTATGTGGCCTGGTCATCGGCTGGAAGCTTAATATCCTTGCCTTTTTTGCGGGCTGTATATTGGGCTCTGTAATTCACATAGCCCGTATGAAAATCACAAAGGAAGGACATGTACTCGCTATGGGACCATACCTTTCAATGGGAGTAGCGGCTGCAGTTCTCTTTGGCAACGATTTTCTAACATGGTATCTCAGCATGCTGGGATATTAATTTTTTGGTAACCGAATTGCTGTGCCGTATACTTGCAACCGCACACTTCCGGACAGAAACCTGAAGTAACCGAATTGCTGTGCCGTATACTTGCAACCGCACACTTCCGGACAGAAACCTGAAGTAACCGAATTGCTGTGCCGTATACTTGCAACCGCACACTTCCGGACAGAAACCT
>JAJQGF010000067.1:0-2453 GCA_021200695.1 Lachnospiraceae bacterium | reverse complement strand
GTAACCGAATTGCTGTGCCGTATACTTGCAACCGCACACTTCCGGACAGAAACCTACAGTAACCGAATTGCGACGCTGTATAGTTAATAAACAGACACTTGCGCCAGCGTGTCTGTGTTTAACTATACAGCGGCACAATGACCACTGTTATAATAACCACTGTTACAATAACCACCAATAAAAAATACGAGGGGACAACATAAAATGGCTAACCGTGTATTAAGTATAGAAATCGGAGTTTCATCAACACAAATCGCTGAAGTGGAATACAAAACCAAAGCGCATAAGGTTTATGACGCCGTGCGTGTGCGTAATCCCAAGGACGTGATTATAGACGGAATCCTCCAGCCCTCCGAAGAATTCGCCGAGCTGATAAAAAGCCGTCTTGCGGAACAAAAAATAAAGACTAAGGACTGCATATTTACCATTTCCTCAACCAGAATAGCAAGCCGTGAAATAACCATACCGAATGTCAAAAGAAACCGAATAGAAGGAATAGTGAGAGCTAATGCCCAGGATTACTTTCCGGTGGATATCGAACAGTATGAAATAGGATACCACATGGTAGGCAGCGGCGAGGCGGATGAAAGCGGAAAGCTTCGTGTTATGGCACTTGCCGTTCCAAAGACACTTCTTCAGAGCTACTATGAGCTTGCGGCGGAGTGCGGTCTTAATATAGTGAGCTTCGACTATGCAAGCAACAGCATATACCAGATTCTGAAAAACGAATGCGGCGATGACGTTACAATGGTAATCAAGGTTGACGAGACCGCATCAACTGCCACAGTGTTAAATAACGGACAGATTGCCATGCAGAGAACAGTCTCCTATGGTGTTGAGGAAGCAATCACCCTCGTGGGTAACTCCAAGCTCTTCGGAAACATAAATTATAACAGCGCAATCCCCATGCTGCGCACAAAGTGCTGCATAAATAAAACCCTTCATCCCGAAGACCTCGAATGGGATTTGACGACAGAGGAGGAAGAAGAGGTTGACGACCGCACACAGGCACTGAAGAATAAGGTTACAACTTCCCTTGAACCCCTTATAAACAGCATAGGCCGCGTTACGGATTATTATAATTCCCGCAATTCGGATGCACCCATAAAGAAAATATATCTTACGGGTGTGGGCGGAGACTTTGTGGGCATCAGCAAGCTTATGACCAACAGCCTTGAAATTCATGTATCGCCGCTTAGCAGTCTGGACACGGTGACCTTTGGAAGAAGCATGAAGGGGGCAAGCTTTGGAGAAGCTATCGCATGTCTCGGTGCAGTGCTTGACCCGGTGGGTCTTGTGAGCAAGGATATGCAGAAATCCAAAAACGTAACACTGATAAGCGGGACAAACTATACCTTTGTTTCCGCAGCAGTGCTGGTGCTTGGAATTGTACTGTCTGCCGCTATGGTCGGTATGGCACTGTCCCGATATGCCGCGCTGAAGGCGCAGGAGGCGGCGCTTCAGCTGCAGAAGACGCAGTTAAGCGACATAGAGACGATTTATAATGAATATACCTCTGCGGGTACACAGTATGAGAAATATAAGTATCTGTATTTTTATACTGAGACTCCCAATGAACAGCTTGTGGAGTTTATTAATGAGCTTGAGGAAATTCTTCCCGACAGCTTTTACACGAACAGCTTCAGCTCTGACGAGAACGGTATAAGCATGACGGTGACTGTTCAGGGGAAATCTGCGGCTGCGAGAACCATTAAGAATATCCGCGAAATGGAGAGCATTGCCTCCGTTGAGGTGAGCGGAATTACTGATACGGTTGACGAGCTGGGTGAATCAAGCGTAACCTTTTCAATAACGGCAGCTTACCAGCCTCTTGTCATGGAGGAGGAAGGCGCTGAAGCGGCGGAGAGTGAAACAGACTCCGGAAACACCACGCAGAATAGCTAAGGGAGGAGAGAGACAATGAAAAACAAAAAGATGAGCACCAAACAGGAAATTCAGCTTTTGCTTGTTCTGCTCGGAGTCCTTATACCTGTGCTGGTTTATTTCCTGTTCTACACTAAATATAATGAAAAATGCGATGCCCTGGAGACATCAAACAGGACGCTGCAGTCTGAGGTTATAAGGCTTCTTACGCTTGACAGTAAAAGGGATTTTTATGTTTCTGAGACCTCGAGAATGCAGAGCTATCTTAAGGAGTTTGAGTCAAAATTTCCATCATCGATTCTGTATGAGGACAGCATTATGATGATAAAGAATATGGAGGGCAATACCCGGACTGAAATATCTACGCTCTCCTTTGGCGCGCAGACACCGGTGCAGTACACTGCCCAAAGCGAAACTGCTTCCTCGCTGTCTTCTCTTGCTGACCCCAACACGGACGAGCTTGCGGCTGCCGATGCAGCGGCAGGCGGTACGGCGGCAGCGTCTCAGGGAAGCAGTGTTATTTCAGCTGAGCCGACTGTATATGCGGATACCACCCTGTATGAGTACCC
>JAJQGF010000244.1:5208-7396 GCA_021200695.1 Lachnospiraceae bacterium | reverse complement strand
TTTCTGCGGACTGCCTCAGTAAGCTGTCCGCCCTCCTCATATCCGACATATCCGGGAGGCGCACCGATAAGTCTTGACACGGAATATTTCTCCATATATTCACTCATATCGATTCGGACAATATTATTTTCATCATCAAAAAGCGCTGCCGCAAGGGACTTTGCAAGCTCTGTTTTGCCCACACCCGTCGGTCCGAGAAACAAAAACGAGCCAATAGGCTTTGAAGGGTCCTTTATTCCTGCCTTTGAGCGGATTATCGCCTCCGTAACCTTTGTTACGCCCTCATCCTGCCCCACAACTCTTTTGTGCAGTTCTTCATCAAGATGAAGGGTCTTGTTCCTCTCGCTCTCTGTCAGCTTTGCCACAGGAATACCTGTCCAGCGGGAAATTATCCTTGCAATCTCATCCTCAGAGACACGCTCATGGACAAGGGACATATCCTCTCTGCCTATTCTCTCCTCCTCCTGTTCAAGCTGCTTTTTTACTGCGGGAAGCCTGCCATAGCTCAGCTCTGCAGCCTTCTCAAGATTTCCCTCCCTCTCGGCAATCTGTATCTGGCTGTTTATTGCATCAATTTCCTCTCGCAGCTTTGAAAGCTTATCAACTGATGCCTTCTCGTTATCCCACTGTGCCTTTTTGGCTGCGAAAGCCTCCTTAAGCTCGGCCATCTCTTTCTGAAGCACACTGAGACGCTCAACACTCAGCTTATCGTCCTCCTTTTTAAGCGCCGTCTCTTCAATCTCCATCTGCATGATTCTTCGGTTTAATTCATCCAGCTCAGCAGGCATGCTGTCAAGCTCGGTCTTAATCAGTGCACATGCCTCATCCACCAGGTCAATTGCCTTGTCAGGCAGAAATCGGTCCGATATATAACGGTTTGAAAGTACGGCTGCGCTTACAAGAGCATTATCCATAATTTTTACACCATGATAAACCTCATATCTCTCCTTTATTCCGCGCAGAATTGATATGGTATCTTCGACTGTCGGCTCATCCACAGTAACAGGCTGAAAACGTCTTTCCAGAGCAGCATCCTTTTCTATATACTGTCTGTACTCATCTAGGGTAGTCGCGCCGATGCAATGAAGCTCTCCTCTTGCCAGCATAGGCTTTAACATATTTCCGGCATCCAATGCGCCGTCCGTCTTGCCCGCTCCGACTATTGTGTGCAGCTCATCAATAAACAGAATTATTCTGCCGTCGCTGTTTTTTACGTCATCAAGCACTGCCTTAAGCCTTTCCTCGAATTCTCCCCTGTACTTTGCCCCCGCAACAAGCGCACCCATGTCCAATGCGAAAATCTTTTTGTCCTTAAGACCCTGAGGCACATCTCCGCGGACAATTCTCTGTGCAAGACCCTCTACCACAGCAGTCTTGCCCACACCGGGTTCACCTATAAGCACGGGATTATTCTTAGTTTTTCGTGAAAGTATGCGGATAACATTTCTTATCTCACCGTCACGCCCGATAACAGGGTCAAGCTTCTGGTTTCTTGCCTTTTCCACAAGCTCCTGACCGTATTTTTCAAGAGTGTCGTAGGTTGCCTCAGGGTTATCGCTGGTAACACGCTGATTTCCTCTCACGGTAGACAGAGCTCTAAGAAATCGCTCTCTGGTGATGCCGTACTCCTTCCATATCCCGGCAATTTCCCTGTTAGGATAATTTATCATTGCCAGAAAAAGATGCTCTACCGACACATATTCATCTCCGAGCTGCTTCGCCTCATCCTCCGCGCAGGTAAGGACTTTGTTAAGATACTGTCCGACATATATCTGTCCGCCCTGTACCTTAACGCGCTTCTCCACAGCCTGTCTTGCACGGCTGACAAAATGCTCCTTCTGTATTTCCATCTTCTCTACAAGCTTAAGTATAAGGCTGTCTTCTATTGTCAAAAGGCTATAAAGAAGATGCTCCTGTTCAATTTCCTGATTTCCGTATTCATATGCAAGTCTCTCGCAGCCCTCGACAGCCTGCATGGATTTTTGAGTAAATTTTTGAATATTCATATTAAGCCTCCTCATAAAATGATACTATATGGGTTGTTGTGTACATTACATATACCAACGCAGACACGCTGACGCAAGTGTCTGCTTATGGTATATGTAATGTGTACGGTTCGGTACCTGCTGATATACTGTCACAGGCATCTGCGTTGGTATATGTAATGTGTACGGTTCGGTACCTGCTG
>JAJQGF010000244.1:0-5108 GCA_021200695.1 Lachnospiraceae bacterium | reverse complement strand
GTACCTGCTGATATACTGTCACAGGTGTCTGTGTTGGTATATGTAATGTGTACAATATATGTAATATACAATTACTTAAAGTATACCATATAGCGTAAATAAATAAAACATGCTGATTGATTTAGCATTTGTTCTATTACTACTATAACACAAGGGGTTGGAAAATCAATATATAAATTATATCGTAAATATAAATATTTTATAAACTTGAAAACCATTTGCGGGTATAGTATATTTTAAAAGAATACAGGCAGCTGCGTCTGCGTATCGGTATATACCTAATGTACACTTGCATCTGCGTATCGACATGTACCAAATGTATGTATTACATATTCCAACGCAGACACTTGCGTCAGCGTGTCTGCGTTGGAATATGTAATACACAATTAACCCATTCACAATAACATTTCCAAAACCCCTATTTACTGAATTATTTACGGAGGCAGCAACATGATAACCTTTGCATATGCTCTTGGACCATTACTCTTTTTTTGTCTTCTCAATTTATGGACCGTTTATCTTGGGAAAAAAAGCTTTGGTACAAGCCTACCGGTCACGCTTATGGTATCTGCATTATTATTATATATAAGCCAGCTTGTATTTAAAACCTTTAATGTCGGAATGGGTATATGCATGCTGCTGGCAGCGGGTGCGGCCGTACTGCTGATTGTGCGCGGAAAAGACCATGAGTTTACAGGCCGCTTTATTTCAAACGGTTTTTATGCATTTCTGGCTGTTTATTTTCTCTTTCTGTTAGTAGATTATAATCGATATTTTAATTCCTGGGACGAGCTTTCCCATTGGGGAAAAATGGTTAAGGAGATGCTGAGGCTCGACAGCTTTTATTCGGAGGCTGCATCAGACTTATTGGTACACAAGGATTATCCGCCGTTTGTCTCTATTTTTCAAATGCTCTGGTGCAGACTTATATTAGGGTACTCAGAATCAGGAGTGACAATGGCCTTGCATGTTTTTGAATTTGCAGTTTTAGTCCCTCCCATCGCTGACAAATTATGTAACATAAAAAGCATTGGCAAAATAAAAGCATTACTGTATAATCTTATCCTTACAGTGATTTTTGCACTTATTATTTTAAATTTTGAATACTCAGGCTTTAATTCAATATACACTGACCTTTTTATGCCTGTATTATACGCATACATAATATCCGTAATTATGGATAAAGAGCAATGCTGCTCAGTTTTCGGCTTATTTTCCATAGTGCTGGGACAGGTCTGTCTTATTATATCAAAACAAATGAGTATTACCTTTGTTCTTCTTATCTGGCTTTTCTTTACCCTGTCCATAATACTGTATGCCAATATCGGAAAAGCCGGGCATGATTTCAAAAAAATACTGCCGCCGCTGTGCAAGTCCGCATTAGTTTTAATTGCTCCGATTATAGTCTTCATCAGCTGGAAGCTATATATCGTGAAGCTGGGCATATTGGGGCAATTCGATTTGAGCAATATCAGCATAAGCGCTTTATGGGAAATAATTAAAGGCGGAGGGACATATGCGCAGCACAATGTATATAAGGATTATATTGACGCTCTTTTCACTTTAACACAAAGCTCGGGAACCTTTAATATGCCATATGCAGCTGCCGTAATCGTTGCAATATGTATTTTATTCTGTATGTATTATTTCTATAAAAATGTCATGAGCAAAAAAGAGGTGCTGATATACCTTACCCTGTTTGTAATCGGAAGCATCTGTTACGCTTTAACAATGTTTATACTATATCTGTTTTGCTTCAGTGAATACGAAATGAGCCAGCTGGCTTCTTATCAAAGGTACATGAGCTCCTATGTGGTAAGCGAATATATTATCTTGTTTTTACTTTTTCTTGCCCTTTTAAACCGCAGAAAAATTGTTTTTATGAATTTCAGGCGCTTAATTTTATCATTGGGAATATGTCTGCTGATATTTGATGCATCAAAATTATCCTGCCTGTCTCCGCAGGCTTTTAAGGGAATGCCCCTCAGTGAATACAGCTCGCGCGCGGAAAAAATACAGAGCCTCAGCGATGACGGTGACAGCATATTCTTAATCAGCACAAACAATAATTTATATATGTATTTTCTTAATTACTATCTGGATGACAGGTCTATGGACGCAAGATATCTGTACTCTGATGTAGCGCGGCAAAGCACAGACGATGCTGAATATTGGAACGTGGTAACAGACTGTATAAAAGAAAATGATTATGTATATATATATGATATAACAGATAATGTTAATCTGTTGCTGGCGCAATATTCTGAAAACGGCATTCTGTGCAGTGACAGCCTCTACGAAGTGCTTACAGATGATGACAGTCTCATATTAAAATATGTAGGATAATTTGTGCAGAGGCAAAGGGGCATCGTGTACATTCCATACTCCATCGCAGACACGCTGGCGCAAGTGTCTGCTCACGGAGTATGGAATGTACACAATTCGTTACTTGCTGTTATACCTGTACAGGTGTCTGCATATCGGCGGATATCGAATTGTACGCATTACAGACTCCATAAATTGGCACTTGCGCCAGCGTGTCTGCGTTGGAGTATGCAATACGTACAATGACCCTTACTGTATTGACATCACCTTATAGTCCTTCTCCTCTACAGCCTGCTTCAGGGCTTCATCAGAAATATCAGATACAAGCGTCACAACAGCAGTTCCCTTTTCATGGCTTACCTCTGCGCTCTGAACACCCTCAAGTTCCTCAAGCGCCTTCCTGACAGTTGCCTCACAGTGTCCGCACATCATTCCCTCAATTTTCATTGTTCTGGTCATCACATATTCCTCCTTATTATTGTTTGATACTGACCTGATTTTTTTATCTTTACCTGCATCATAAATCCGAACAAAGTTCAGACGCAGAGCATTGGTAACAACACAAAAGCTTGAAAGACTCATTGCCGCCGCGCCAAACATGGGGTTGAGCTTCAATCCGAGCAACGGAATCCATACTCCTGCTGCAAGCGGTATTCCTATGCAATTGTAGAAAAATGCCCAAAAAAGGTTTTCGTGTATGTTTTTCAGTGTAGCCCTCGAAAGCCTGACCGCCGCAGGCACATCTACAAGACTGCTCTTCATAAGCACCACATCAGCAGCATCAACAGCCACATCAGCTCCTGCTCCAATGGCAATGCCTATGTCGGCTCTTGTGAGTGCAGGGGCATCATTTATGCCGTCTCCTACCATTGCTACCCTGCCCTTCTCCTTTAAAGCTCTTATCACACTTTCCTTTCCGTCCGGAAGCACGCCTGCGATTACATCGTCCACTCCGGCCTGTGC
This sequence comes from Lachnospiraceae bacterium, assembly GCA_021200695.1. Classification (GTDB taxonomy): domain Bacteria; phylum Bacillota; class Clostridia; order Lachnospirales; family Lachnospiraceae; genus Acetatifactor. The sequence goes on along the minus strand of JAJQGF010000244.1, from coordinate 1,820 downwards.
CCCGATTGCTCTGGCTGTCCTCTCATTGTCGCCGGTCAGCATAACCACCTTAATGCCCATATTTTTAAGCTCTTCTATAGCTTTTGGGCTGTCCTCCCTGATTACATCTGCAACGGCTATTATGCCGAGAAAGGTATATTTATCCTCCGCTCTCTCTGTAAAAAACAGCGGTGTCCTGCCATTTTCCGCAAGGCTGATTGATTTTAATTCCATATCCTCAGGCACATCTGAGAGAGAAGCTATGAATTTAAGATTTCCTCCCAGAAGCTCAACCGCGCCAAGCATACCCTTAAGCCCGTTTCCCGGCAATGCACTGAATTCCTCCACCTCGCCGGCTTCAATCCCACGCTCTCCGGCATACTCCATGACAGCTTTGGCAAGCGGATGCTCACTCCTGCTCTCCAGAGCTGCCGCTCTCTTTAAAAGTTCGCTTTCCGATATACCCTCCGCAGGTATAATATCAGTCACCTTCGGGGCTCCGCTCGTAATGGTTCCCGTCTTGTCAAGTGCAACTATCTGCACCTTTCCTGTCTCCTCCAGAGAAACCGCCGTCTTAAACAAAATACCGTTTTTTGCACCCATGCCATTGCCGACCATTATAGCCACCGGAGTGGCAAGACCGAGGGCGCACGGACAGCTTATCACAAGCACTGATATTCCTCTTGCCAATGCGAAGCCCATGCTTTGCCCTGCAAGCAGCCACACAGCTATTGTTATAAGCGCAATGACAATTACTGTAGGCACAAACACTCCCGACACCCTGTCCGCCACCTTGGCTATCGGTGCTTTGGTGGCAGCTGCGTCACTGACCATCCTGATAATCTGTGACAGCGTTGTATCCTCGCCGACTCTGGTCGCCTCACATTTAAGAAAGCCTGATTGATTCATCGTTGCCGCGGAAACTCTGTCCCCACACTCCTTGTCAACAGGTATGCTCTCACCCGTAAGGGCAGCTTCATTCACAGCGCTGCTCCCCTCCAGCACAATGCCGTCTACCGGAATATTCTCGCCAGGACGCACTGCAAATATATCTCCCTTTTTCACCTGTGCTATGGGAACCACCCTTTCGCCGTCCCCGCTGATAATAACGGCAGTCCTGGGCGCAAGCTTCATAAGCCCTTTAAGCGCGTCGGTAGTCCTTCCCTTAGAACGCGCCTCAAGCATTTTACCTACAGTGATGAGTGCAAGTATCATAGCCGCAGACTCAAAGTAAAATTCGTCCATATATGACATGACGGCATCCATATCACCCCTGACCTGAGCGTCAGTCATTGCAAACAGCGCATATATGCTGTATACAAAGGATGCGCCCGAACCAAGTGCCACCAGAGTATCCATATTGGGGGAGCGGTGCAGCAGACTCTTAAATCCACTTATAAAAAATTTCTGATTAATTACCGCTATGGCAAGTGAAAGCAATAGCTGCAGTATTCCCATTGCAACATGGTTATCATTGAAAAATTCAGGCAAAGGCCATCCCCACATCATATGACCCATTGAAAAATACATGAGCACTACAAGGAATATAAGCGATGCTGCAAGTCTTTTCTTTAACACCGGTGTCTCATTATCCTTAAGCAGCTCATCATCGTCTGAAGTGCTGCCGCTTTGGACATTGCCGCCCTTAAGGCTTGCACCGTAGCCGGCATCCGTAACCGCCCTTATTATTTCAGACGGCTCCGCCGTTCCCTCAACACCCATGGAATTTGTGAGCAGACTCACCGAGCATGAGGTAACTCCCTCTACCCTCGATACCGCCTTTTCAACCCTTGCACTGCATGCCGCACAGCTCATGCCTGTTACATTATATTGCTCCATAT
>JAJQGF010000335.1 GCA_021200695.1 Lachnospiraceae bacterium | reverse complement strand
CTCTATGAAAATGTAAAATTTTCAGTTATAATACATTATGTATGACTAAAAAATCATCTATAGTCAAGAATAATGAAGATATTATAAGGATTATATATTTATAGATACCATCAGAAAGGGGTATGAATTATATGCAGTGCACAGATATTGGAATTGACCTCGGAACGGCCAGCATACTTGTTTACATCAGGGGAAAAGGCGTGGTACTTAAAGAGCCCTCGGTCGTTGCGTTTGATAGAGATACTAACAAGATTAAGGCAATCGGAGAGGATGCCCGTCTTATGCTGGGAAGGACTCCCGGAAATATAGTTGCGGTGAGACCTCTGCGCCAGGGAGTTATTTCAGATTACAAGGTTACCGAGAAAATGATGAAATATTTTATTCAGAAGGCACTCGGTAAAAGAACCTTCAGGAAGCCGCGAATAGCGGTCTGTGTGCCCAGCGGGGTGACAGAGGTTGAAAAGAAGGCTGTTGAGGATGCAACCTATCAGGCAGGCGCAAGGGAGGTTTCGATTATTGAGGAACCCATTGCAGCTGCTATCGGTGCAGGAATAGACATATCAAAGCCCTGCGGAAATATGATAGTTGATATTGGAGGAGGAACCTCCGATATTGCCGTTATATCACTTGGAGGAACAGTTGTAAGTGCTTCTATCAAGATAGCAGGAGATGACTTTGACGAGGCAATTGTGCGCTACATGAGGAAAAAGCACAATCTCCTCATAGGAGAGAGAACGGCGGAAGACCTCAAAATTAAAATAGGATGTGCTTTCAAAAGACCGGAGGTTGACTATATGGATGTCAGGGGACGTAATCTTGTTACGGGACTTCCCAAGACGGTTAAGGTATCCTCTGAGGAGACAGAGGAGGCTTTAAGAGAGACCACGGCACAGATTGTGGAGACAATACACAGCGTTCTTGAGAAAACTCCTCCTGAGCTGGCAGCGGATATTGCAGACAGAGGAATCGTGCTTACCGGCGGCGGAAGCCTTCTGAGAGGACTTGAGGACCTTATCTCCTCCAAGACCGGAATCAACACTATGACGGCAGAGGACCCGATGACGGCGGTTGCCATAGGAACAGGAAAATATGTAGAGTTTATTGCAGGCTACCGTGAATAATGAGCGGACAGACATATCGGCAATAAGGAAAGGATATAGAGGACTGATACATGTTTAAGGGTTTGTACACGGCTTATACCGGAATGATTAACGAGCAGAACAGAATGGATACCATGACAAACAATCTTGCTAACATTACTACTGTCGGCTTTAAAAAGGAAGGAACCACCAGCCAATCCTTTGATGATATACTTACCGTTAAGATAAAAGACGCATCAGTGGGCGAATTAAATGTAACGCGCACAGGCATAGACAATCCCGGAGTTAAGGTTGGCGAGAACTATGTTGATTATAGTCAGGGCTCGTTCAGGCTTACGGAAAACACTTATGATTTGGCGCTTTCCGGAGATGGCTTTTTTGCCGTGGAGTTTACGAACAAGGCGGGAGAGACAAGCACAAAGTACACCCGTGCAGGAAATTTCACCCTCAATAAGGACGGCTATCTTACAACGGAAGAGGGCGATTACGTTCTGGATGAAAACAGCCGGCGGATAGTGCTTGATACGCTTAGCGACTCGGAAATCAGGGAGAACGGAGATATTGAGCAGAACGGTGTGACAGTGGCAACGATTCAGGTTGTTGATTTCGCGGATTACGACTATCTGCAGCGCTATGGTGAGACATATTTTGAGCCGATTGAGGGCGCCGAAATAATAGATTCTGATGCTGAAGTTATATCCGGCTATCTGGAGATGTCAAATGTCCAGAGCGTACAGGAGATGGTGAATCTTATAACCATCACAAGACAGTACGAGAGCAATCAGAAGCTTATACAGACCTACGACGATACAATGGATGTTGCAGTTAATCAGCTCGGAAGGCTGAGCTAAGGAGGTAAGATATGGTACGCAGTTTATGGACGGCAGCAACAGGAATGCTGGCACAGCAGACTAATTTGGACACTATTGCCAATAATCTTGCAAATGTTAATACAACAGGATATAAGACTGAACAGAATGAATTTAAGAGCCTTTTGTATCAGACGATTCAGACCAAAACTACATCTGCAAATGGTGACGAGAAGCCAAGCAGCGCCCAGGTAGGCTTAGGTGTGCGCAATGCATCGATAACCTCAGTGTTTAAAGAGGGTAATCTGATTGCAAACGACAGCGATACTGCATTTGCAATTGATGGAAAAGGCTTCTTTGCAATCAGGGGCTCTGACGGAAATACATATTATACAAGAAACGGTAATTTTAATTTTACAACGGCATCAAACGGGGGAAGCATGCTTGCGACATCTGACGGCGAGCCTGTGCTTGACACGGAGGGGAATCCGATTATTCTCAGCTCGGTGTATACGGTAAGCAACATTACCGTGACTTCGGACGGAACTCTTTGCTATCCTGACGGCAACAACAATCCGCAGTCGCTTGGAATTACTATAGGCGTATATCAGTTTAGCAATCCAAACGGACTTGAAAGGTTAAGCGACAGCCGCTATGCCCAGACAGCTGCAAGCGGAGAGCCGATAAATGAAGCCACAAATGATAATCTGGATAAGAGCAGTGTGATTCAGGGCTACCTTGAGGGCTCTAATGTCCAGGTGGTTGACGAGATGGTTAATATGATTACGACACAGCGGGCATACGAGCTTAACTCAAAGGCTATTACCGCATCGGACGAAATGCTTCAGCAGGCAAATAATCTTCGTTAATAAGGAGGGTAAATATGGATATAAGTAGTATTACATCTTTGTACAGCGACGTGTATACCACAGCAGCAAATCAGTCTGCTACAGAGCTGCAGGACAAGTTATCTTCAGATTACACGAGTGCGACTGACGATGAACTCATGGATGTCTGCAAACAATTTGAAGCATATTTTCTTGAACAGGTATTCAAGGAGATGGAGAAGACCATCCCTGAGGACGAGGACAGTGATTCATCTACAAGTCAGCTCGTCGATTATTTTAAGGATGAGATGCTTCAGGAGATTGCATCCGAATCTACAGAGCAGAGCAGTCTTGGACTTGCGCAGATGCTGTATGAGCAGATGCAGAGAAATCTGGGCACTGATATAACGCAGATTTCTGAAGCGGCAATAGAGACGACAGCTGCGGAGGCGGCTATAGAGGAATTGTAAAAGCATTAAAATAATAATTTGAATTTAGAGCGGCAGTTTAGACGGCTGCCGCTTTTCTCTGATTCTTATATGATTTTTTCTTTTTCTATCGAATTTATTTCACAAAAAAGGTATAATTAAAACAGTAATTTGTCGAAGGAATAAAGATATGGAAGTATTGACGGGATATGTTGAGCATATCATTTTTCAGAATGCAGAAAACGGATATACCGTGCTTAACCTTATAAATGATGGGGAAGAGACGACCTGTGTGGGAATGTGCAGGAGTCTTGAGCAGGGCGAAAATATCGAGGCGCAGGGAGAATATATTGAGCATCCTGTGTACGGAAGGCAATTTAAAATAAATACTTACAGGGTAGTAGTGCCGGAGGACAAGGAGGGAATAGAAAGATATCTCGGCTCCGGCGCAATAAAGGGAGTTGGGGCGGCGCTTGCGTCACGTATAGTAAGGAAATTCGGTGATGACACACTTCGCATAATTGAGGAGGAGCCGGAGAGGCTTGCAGAGATAAAGGGTATCAGCCAGAGAAAAGCTATGGAGATTGCCGTACAGCTTGAAGAGAAGAAAGATATGCGTGAGGCGCTAATTTACCTTCAGCAGTATGGGCTGTCGAATGCTTTGTCGGTTAAAATATTTGAGAGATATGGTCAGGCGCTCTATGGGATAATGAGAGAGAATCCTTACAGACTTGCGGAGGACATAAATGGAATTGGCTTTAAGATGGCCGATGATATTGCTTCAAAAATCGGGATAAATGCAGATTCTGATTACCGTATACGAAGCGGTATACTTTATACGCTTTTGCAGGCGGTAGGTGAGGGACACTGTTATCTTCCAATGCCGCTGCTGCTTGAAAGAGCGCAGAGTCTGCTGGGGGTTGGCACTGAGAATATCCGCGCTCAGATGGATAATCTTATGATGGACAAAAAGCTTGTTATTAAGGGCGACAAGGTTTTTTCATCTGTTTATTATTATGCAGAATTAAACTGTGCAAGAATGCTTGACGAAATCAATCTGAGCCTACAGGAGGAGCTGCTGCCCTCGCAGCAGGCGGCTGTCAAAGGCAGGCTGGAGACGCTGACAGATGAGCTTAAAATGGAATTTGATGAGCTTCAGATGAATGCCGTGATGGAATGTATAAAAAATGGAGTATTTATTCTTTCGGGAGGGCCGGGTACCGGGAAAACCACTACTATTAACATGATAATACGTTATTTTGAAAGCGAAGGTATGGATATATATCTTGCGGCACCAACGGGACGTGCGGCTAAAAGGATGTCGGAGGCAACCGGCTTTGAGGCAAAAACCATACACAGGCTGCTTGAGCTTAACAGCGCGCTTGAGGGAGGAAATCCGGAAAAGGCAGGCTTTGAACGCAACGAGGAGAATCCGCTGGAGGCGGATGTAATAATAATTGATGAGATGTCAATGGTAGACATACAGCTTTTTCAGGCACTGTTAAGGGCGGTTGTCCCGGGAACAAGACTTGTATTGGTCGGGGATGTAAATCAGCTTCCAAGCGTGGGCCCCGGGCAGGTGCTCAGGGATTTAATAGACAGCGGAAGGTTTCATACCGTTATACTTAAGAAGATATTCCGGCAGGCAGGGAAAAGTGACATTGTTGTCAATGCACATAGGATAAACAATGGCGAGCAGATTGCACTTGACAATAAATCTAAGGATTTCTTTCATTTGGAGCGAAATGACATAAACGTCATATATAAACATCTGGTGCAGCTTGTAAGAGACAAGCTGCCACCATATGTCAATGCGACACCCTATGATATACAGGTGCTGACACCTATGAGAAAAGGATATCTTGGCTGTGAGACGCTTAACGGTATATTGCAGCGTTATCTCAATCCTTCGAATAAGGACAAAAAAGAACACATATCGGGAAATACGGTTTACCGCGAGGGAGACAAGGTAATGCAGATACGCAATAATTACCAGCTTGAGTGGGAGGTGGTCAGCCGTTATGGAATACCTGTGGACAAGGGAGTCGGAATATTTAACGGCGATATGGGAAGGCTGCTTGAGATAAATGAAACGTCGGAAACTGTTGTTGTTGAGTTTGACGAGCAGCGCAGGGTGACATATCCGTTTTCAATGCTGGACGAGCTTGAGCTGTCCTATGCAATAACGATTCACAAATCTCAGGGCAGCGAATATCCTGCGGTAGTAATGCCGCTCTTAGGAGGGCCAAAAATGCTGTTTAACAGAAACCTGTTATATACGGGAATTACCCGGGCTAAAAGCTGCGTAACCATTCTGGGCAGCAGCGAAACAGTCAGGTCTATGATTGATAATGTAAACGAAAACACACGTTATACAGCGCTGGTTGAACGAATATGCGAAATATGCTGAAATTTTTTGACAAAGCTGCAAAAATAATTATGCAGTGGCTTTTTCCGCTGCGCTGTCCAATCTGTGACGGAATAGTCGTTCCCTATGGTGAAAAAATATGCCTGCGGTGTATGGGAAGGCTGAAGCTTATATCGCCGCCATGGTGCATGAGGTGCGGGAAAAAATTAAGAAAACAGGGAGAATACTGCGAAGACTGTCGGCGGAGGCAGCATAATTATATAAGAGGCAGAGCCCTGTATGAATATGACAGTGTGGCGGAGGCAATTTATCGTTTTAAGTATGGTGGAAGGGCAGAGTATGCAGATTTCTTTGGGGAAGAAATATTCCGGTATCTGGGGGATTTTATCAGAGAGGTATCTCCTGACGCACTTGTTCCGATTCCCCTTCACAAAAGCAGGAGAAAAAAGCGCGGATACAATCAGGCGGAGCTTATTGCAGAGGCAGTTTCAGGGTATTCCGGCATACCGGTTTACAAAAAATTACTGCGCAGGGTGAAGAATACGAAGCCTTTAAAGCTGCAAAATCCTGTTGAACGGCAAAATAATTTGAAAAAGGCTTTTATTATAGCTCAAAATGATGTAAAATTAGATACGATTCTAATAATAGACGACATATACACTACAGGCAGTACGATAGACGAAGCCGCGGCTGTGCTTAGGAAGGCCGGAGTAAAAAATATTTATTTTATTACGCTTGCCTGTGGTCAGGGAATGTAGTGAAGCTTAAAACCGATATTTTTTGCGGAAGAGAGGTAAACTATGAATATTAGAAACTGTAAAAGCTGTGGACGTATTTTTAACTATGTTGCGGGCGCGTGTCTCTGCCAGCCGTGCAGGGAAAAGATGGAAATAAAGTTTAACGAGGTAAAGGAGTATATACGCGCCAATCCGGGTGTGGGTATACCCGAGGTTTCTGAGGAATGTGATGTTGAGGCCTCGCAGATAAGACAGTGGCTTAGGGAGGATAGGCTTGAAATTACTGAGAACTCTCCTATTTTCCTTAACTGTGAGAGCTGCGGCGCTCCCATAAGAAGCGGAAGATACTGTGATAAATGCAAGCTTGAAATGACAAATGGCTTTAAGAATGTTTTAAAGGGCAACCAGCCCACCGGACATGTGGCGCCTCCGCGTAATAAGACTGACGGCTCGGGCGCAAAGATGAGATTTTTATAAAGTGAAGGTTATGGAGGTAATATATGCTGAATGAAGAGCGTATCATACTGATGACTAAAATGGCTTCATATGAGGAGCATGAAGGCAGGAAGAATATGGCCATCGGCAGATATTTCCGCAGTGACTACATAGCTGTTCAGGTGCTAAAGGCGGTTGTCTGTGCAACAATATCCTTCGGGGTATTGTTTGCCTTATTCATTTTTTATGATTTTGAGACATTTATGCAGGATATTTACAAAATGGATTTGGTTACATTTGCAAAAAACGCACTGCTGTTATATGCGGGGCTTGTTGTGGTATACAGTGCCGCATGCTATGGGGTGTGCGCATATAAGTATTCAAAGGCTAAAAAGAGCCTGAAGCTTTATTATCACAACCTTAAGAAATTAAATTCCCTATACAGTGAATAGGCGTATAGGGAAATAATTCGGAGGAAAGTATGACTGATTTACTGGAATTAAGAGAAAAACTCAAGCTGTTTTACAGCAGGAATGAGGTATTTATTCTTCCAATCATAAAGTTTATTCTGGCATTTGTGGTTTTCAATTCCATAAACAGCAGGCTGGGGTACATGACAGGAATAGATAATATTGCAGTTGTGCTTATAATTGCGCTTTTGTGTTCATTTCTGCCTGTTGGGGTCATGGTTTTTCTGGCGGCGCTGGTATCGCTTATGCATATGTATGCGCTTTCCGTGGAGGTGGCGCTTGTAGGCTTTGCCGTTTATATGCTGATGTTTCTTTTATATCTGCGCTTCTGCCCTAAGGATTCCATAGTGGTGCTGCTCACACCGCTTTTTTGTATATATAAGCTCCCCTATATAATACCGGTTGCAATGGGACTTATTGGAGGGCCGGCATCTGCGGTATCGGTGGGGTGCGGCGTTATCATATATTACCTGCTGTATACGGTTACAGGCAATTCAGCCGCTATAAATACTATGGGCGATGATGAAGCTGTTGCCAGGATAAGGCTTATTATAGACGGTATATTGGGAAACCGGCAGATGATGATTACGCTGGTGGCATTTACCGTCACCGTTTTGGTGGTATATATGATAAGAAGGATGTCTATGGATTACTCATGGACAATAGCGATAGCGGCAGGTATAATGGTAAATCTTGTGATACTGCTTGTCGGAGATTTGCTTTATGACACAAATCTGTCAGTGCTTAATGTGCTGATTGGTGCGATAGTAACATTTTTGGCGGCAAAGGTTATAGAATTTTTCCGGTTTTGTGTGGATTACAGCCGCACTGAGAAGGTACAGTTTGAGGATGATGAGTATTATTACTACGTTAAGGCAGTACCCAAGATGACAGTGACGGCTCAGACCAAGACGGTAAAACGCATCAACACACAACGCTCAGGTGGAAGGAATGTAACCACTGAGAGAACTTCGGCGCCGAGGGGAGCTTCGCGTACAAGGGATTATGATAATACCAGGGGCTACAGAAGAGGCACAGGTAAGAGCGTTACGATTGGCAGTGATAATGATGATGATTTTGAAGAGTTGTTTTAAGACGTCTTGATTGTATTGGAAACAGGTAGCGGAGTGGTATGCGTGAACAGATATTAAATTATTTAAAAAATTTCAGCACATATAGAACAACAATGGATTTTATGGATGTTGTGGAAATTCTTATTATTGCCATTTTGTTGTATTATATTTTAGTATGGATGAAGAGCACAAGAGCGTGGGCGCTGCTTAAGGGCATAATAGTAATCTGTGCATTTCTTTTGATTGCTGATATTTTAAATATGTCTACAATTCTCTGGATAGCTAAAAATGTTCTCAGCTTTGCGGCGATAGCCTTGATAATTGTGATGCAGCCCGAGCTCAGAAAGGCATTGGAGGAGCTGGGAAAGAAGAATATTATCACATCCGTTCTTCCGTTTGATGCCGGACGGCGGGAGGAGGAGATAATTTCCGAGAAAACCATTGTGGAGATGGTAAAGGCTTCCTTTGAAATGGGAAAGGCACGAACGGGAGCTCTGATAGTGCTTGAGAGAAATGAGTCCTTAAGAGACTATGAGAGAACCGGAATAGATGTGGACGGAATTGTAAGCAGCCAGCTTTTAATAAATATTTTTGAGCATAATACACCGCTTCACGACGGTGCTGTTATTGTACGCGGCAACCGCATAACCTCGGCAACCTGTTATCTGCCCTTGTCAGACAATACCGGCCTGAGCAAGGAGCTGGGAACCAGACATAGGGCAGGAGTAGGAATTTCAGAGGTTACGGATTCTCTTACCATAATTGTTTCAGAGGAAACGGGTAAGGTAAGCATTGCTTATGAGGGTGCGCTTGAAAGAAATCTTAACGCTGATGAGCTCAGGGAAAAAATACGTGAGATAATGATAGGGGAGTCGGAGGATAAGAGCAAAAACAACAGAAAATGGAAGGGAAGGAGCCGTTCATAGAATGAAGAATAAACTATTTCATAATTGGATATTGAAGCTTACCTCCCTCTTTCTTGCCGCGACAATCTGGATTTTGATTATACAGATAGAGGACCCGACTGATTCAAAATCTTTTGGCAATATAACCGTTAATCTTACAAATACGGAGCTGCTTGATGCTGAGAATAAGGTATATGAGGTGTTGGAGGATACCGATACGGTAAAGGTTACGGTGCGTGCGCCGAGAAGTGTTGTTACTGAGATTAGAAGCAGCGATATTATTGCGGAAGCAGATATGAGCAAGCTGACGGATATCAATACCATAGCAATAACATATTATATACAGAATGCTGATGATGAGTCTGTAGAGATAACGGGAAATCATGATGTGGTCAAATTAAGTGTGGAGGATAAAGCAAGCAAGTATGTGTCCCTCAGATACAATATTGTAGGTGAGGTGGAGGACGGTTATATTCTTGGAAATATAACCCTTGACCAGAATATGCTTGAAATATCCGGTCCCAAGTCTGCGGTGGAGACAGTCTCGGCCGCTAAGGTTGACATTAATGTGGAGGGAGCTTCCAGCAGCCTTTCGGCAAATATGGAGATAAAGCTCTACGATAAGGACGGAAATGTGATTACACAGGAAAATATAGATAAGCAGACTGACTATGCAAAGGTTTCTGTGGAGGTGCTTGCAACTAAGGAGGTACCTATAGAAATTGATTATGAGGGCGAGCCTGCGAACGGCTATATGACGACCGGAGTTGTGGAAGCGTCTCCTTCTACGGTTAAAATTGCAGGAAGCAGCTCAGCGCTTTCAAATGTAAGCAGTATTTCAATACCTGCAGAAGCTGTGGATATTACAGATGCAGAGGAGAATGTAGTTCAGACTGTAGATATAAGCGACTATATAACGGGTAATGTAAAGCTTGCGGATTCAGATTTTGACGGAGAAGTCGAGGTTACCGTATATATAGAGCCTGTTGTGGACAGAAGTCTGATGATAGCTGCGTCTAATATAAGCTTTACAAATATTCCTGAGGGCTTTGAGGCGATACTGATAGACGACACTGAGGAATATGAGCTTCAGGTAAAGGGTCTGGGGGATATGGTGAATTCTCTTCAGGAATCCGAAATCAAGGGGGTTATAGACATATCCGAATGGATGGAGGAGCAGGATATTTCTGCACTCAGTCAGGGCTCTTATTATATGTCGGCAGGCATTACATTAGATGAAGATATAGTTATTGCTGAGGATGTAGTTGTGCATGTGCAGATACGTGCGGCAGAAGATTAAAAATGCCTGATAATATGGCAGAAAAGAGGAATTATGTCCAGATTATTTGGAACAGATGGCGTCAGAGGAATTGCCAATGAGGAATTGACACCTGTGCTTGCTATGCAGCTGGGGCAGGCGGGTGCATACGTACTCACAAAGGAAAAAGAACATAAACCGACAATAATGGTCGGATGCGACACCAGGATTTCGGGTGATATGCTTGCTAATGCGCTTATGGCAGGCGCATGCTCTGTAGGCGCAAACTGTGTATATGTCGGGGTTATGCCGACTCCTGCGGTAGCATATCTAACACAGAAATATAAGGTTGATGCAGGTGTTGTGATTTCAGCCTCTCACAATCCCGTGGAATTTAATGGAATTAAATTTTTTGACGGAGACGGATATAAGCTGCCGGATGATTTGGAGGATGAAATCGAGGCGCTGATAAGGAACGGAATGTCAGGCGTGAAGTTCCCGATAGGCCCGGGTGTGGGAAAAATAAAACTCCGCACGGACGCAAGGGAGGAGTATATTAATCACGCGATGCGCTCTGTGAATATTGAGCTTAATGGGATGAAAATAGTGGTAGACTGCGCTGAGGGAGCCTCGTTTTATACATCCGTTGAGACGCTGAAGGAGCTGGGGGCGAATGTGGTGGCTATACACAACAGCCCGGATGGCACTAATATCAATGCAAACTGCGGTTCAACGCATATGCAGGAGCTTCAGGCAAGAGTAGTCTATGAGAAAGCAGCAGTTGGCCTTGCGTTTGACGGTGATGCAGACAGACTTCTTGCCGTTGACGAGAATGGCAATATTGTTGACGGAGACAGGATTATGGCTGTGGTCGGAAGCTATCTTAAGGATAAGGGAAGGCTTAAAAATAATACTATAGTTGCCACAGTGATGAGTAATCTTGGATTTTCCATTATGTGCGAAAAATGTGGAATAAAACTGGAAAGAACAAAGGTTGGCGACAGATATGTGCTCGAAAGAATGAAGGAGATAGGCGCAAGTCTGGGCGGTGAACAGTCCGGACATATAATTTTCCTTGACGAGAATACGACAGGCGACGGACTTCTTTCTGCACTTCACCTTTTACAGGTTATGGTGGAGACGGGTAAGAGTCTGTCTGAGCTGGCGGGCATTATGGAGGTGCTTCCACAGGCGCTTGTAAATGCAAATGTTGCGAATCACAAAAAAGAAAAATATATGGAGTATCCTGAAATAGCAGCTGCCATAGACGAGCTTGAGAGAAGGTTTGCAGGCGAGGGCAGAGTGCTTATAAGACCCTCGGGAACTGAACCGCTTGTCCGGGTTATGATTGAGGGAAAGGAACAGGAGGTTATTCAGAATGAAGCTGTAAAGCTGGCGGCATTAATTCAGGATATCATGTTTTAAAGCCTTATAATAAAAAGGCGGTAATTTATTATATTTTTGTAAAACAGCTTGTGAATGTATTTTAAATCTGATATTATAAATTCAGGGAAGGCTATGCTGACGGTGAAAGTACAGCGTGATTGGAGGTAGGCTTATGGTAAGTCAGAAGGTGGTAATAAAAAATCCCACCGGCTTGCATCTCAGACCGGCAGGTATTTTGTGCAAAGAAGCAATGCAGTTTAAATCGTTAATTACGTTTTCGTTTCGGGATAATACGGCGAACGCAAAAAGTGTTTTGAGTGTATTGGGTGCATGTGTTAAGTGTGGAGATGAAATAGAATTCGTCTGCGAGGGCGAGGATGAAGAGGAAGCGCTTAAGACTCTTGTTCAGGCGGTAGAAAGTGGTCTTGGAGAATAGTTGGAAGCCCATCCGATTATACGGGTGGGCTTTTTTAAATGGAGGAAAAGGAAAATATGCTTAATTATAAGAGATATAAGAAAAATCCAGTGGTTAATTATCCTGAGAGGGAATGGCCCAACAGGGAGATAACAAAAGCACCCATATGGTGCAGCGTTGACCTGCGCGACGGCAACCAGGCATTGATTGACCCGATGATTGTCGAAGAGAAGGTCGAAATGTTTGAGTACCTTATTAAGCTTGGCTTTAAGGAAATTGAGATTGGATTTCCGGCAGCAAGTCAGATTGAATTTGATTTTCTGCGTCAGCTTGTGGAGAGAAAGCTGATTCCGGATGACGTGGTGGTGCAGGTGCTTACGCAGTGCCGCGAGGAGCTTATAGACCGAACCTTTGAAGCTATAGAGGGCTGTAAACAGGCAATTGTACATATTTATAATTCCACATCTACACTTCAGAGAGATGTTGTATTTAACATGGATAAGGAGCATATTACGGAAATAGCTGTAAAGGGAACAGCAATGGTTAAGGAAAGAGCAGAGAAATTTCCGGGCAGGATTATTCTTGAGTATTCACCGGAAAGCTTTACCGGAACGGAGCTTGATTACGCGCTTGAAATATGCAATGCGGTAACCTCAGAATGGGTTCCAACACCTGACGAGCCTATAATTATCAACCTTCCGTCGACTGTTGAGATGAATACTCCAAATGTGTATGCGGACCAGATTGAATGGATGATAAAGCATCTTGACAACAGAGAAAGCATTATTGTAAGCGTTCACCCCCACAATGACAGGGGAACGGGAGTTGCCAGCGCTGAGCTTGCGCTTCTTGCGGGAGCGGACCGCGTTGAGGGAACGCTTTTTGGCAACGGTGAGCGCACGGGAAATGTTGATATTCTCAATATTGCTTATAATATGTTTTCACAGGGTATTAATCCGGAGCTTAATATTGAACATATAAATGAAATTATAGAAATATATGAGAGATGCTGCAAGCTTCCTATACACCCCAGACATCCGTATGCCGGCAAGCTTGTGTTCACTGCATTTTCCGGTTCACATCAGGATGCGATAAACAAAGGTGTGAAGGCTATGAAGGAGAGAGGGAGCGAGATATGGCAGGTACCATATCTGCCTATAGACCCATCCGATATAGGCAGGGAGTATGAACCGATTGTCCGTATAAATTCGCAGTCCGGTAAGGGAGGAGTCGCGTTTATTATGGACACATACTTTGGATTTAAGCTTCCAAAAGCAATGCACAAGGAATTTGCCAATGTGATTCAGACTATGTCGGAAAAGCAGGGAGAGGTATCGCCGGATGAGATTATGGAATGCTTTAAAGCGGAATATCTTGACAAAAAGGAGCCGCTGCATTTCAGAAGACTGCGCATAGATGACCTGAGCGGCTCGGTCAAAAGTGAATTTGATACAAGAGCTGCAGTGGTATTTACCATAAATGGGGAAGAAAAGCTTTTTGAGGCAGTTGGTAACGGCCCTATAGATGCGGTTCAGAGAGGACTGTGTGAGGAGCTTGGTATAAAAATAAAGGTACTTGACTATGAGGAGCATGCACTTCAGAGCGGCGCAAACTCGCAGGCTGCAGCTTACATACATTTGCTTGATGCAGATACGGGTCGTGTGACATACGGTGTAGGTGTAAGCTCGAATATTACAAGAGCCTCGGTGAGAGCCATATTCTCGGCAATTAACAGACTACAGCTTGTATGAGCGGTGACGGCGGTGTTATCTGTAATAAAACACATCGCCGTCTTCTATTATACATATCATAGTCTTACCCGTATTGAGGACTATTTCATTTCCGTTATCGTCATAGTACCTGGTGGCGCCGTAATCAGAGTATTTTTTCCATGTAACATGGATACCGCGTCCGTTTGTGAAGTACCAGCCGTCCATTGTGTCATCATGGCACTGAAATGCCAGATATCCCTCCTCAAGACCTAAATCCTCATATTGAGTGTATTGGATTATAATATTTTTGAACGAAAGCTGTTCACCGGTGGCGGCATCTATGTGGGGGCCGTCTACATCCCCCGATAAATGCTGTGAGCGGTAATATAGTCCATCGGAGTCGTCATACTCAAAATAGCACCGGGTCAGCGGATAACATCCTGACATATCTATGTATTCTGCCGTGACGGCACTGTCTCCGTATTGGCTTAGAGTATTTGGCTCGGACTTTGCTGCAAAAAGGAAATGGCTGTCGTCCGTGACGCCGCGGTATTCTGTCGAATAACCGTTATTTTCAATGGCATCCTCCAGAAGCTCTCCCGAGGTATACACATTGTGCGGCATTGCACGGTCATCAGAACGGAAGAAAGCATTTTCGCCTGTCCGGGAATTCATGTCTATAGTTTCGGTTGTGGGCTGAGCCAGCAGCTCGTCAATAAAAAAGGGGCCGCCTACGTGAACCAGAAAGGCATCCCATTCAAATGCCCAATAAGCATAATATGAGCGCAGGCTTCTGATATTTCCAATCTTGTCCAAATCCGACCAGCCTTCAAATATAGCCATCAGGCGTGTCATCCTGCCCTCTACATTCGCTTCATATACCACGGAGGCTTCCGACAGATTATAATGGGGAACGGCATCCTTTTCGTTGGCTATCATAACAGCGATGGGACGGGATTGGGCAGCGTCTGCATCAATCCATTCGTTTGTCAGGAGACTGCGAACCATTCCGTCATGTGGAGGAACGGAGTCATCCTCTACAGGAACATCATCGGTTACTGATAATACCGGTGCGGGAGACTCTTCATTTTCTTCTGTAATCACAGGGCTGTCTGTACCTGTGTAGATGCCTGAACAGCCGACGAGCAGAGCTGTCGCAAGCAGAACGGACAAGCCGTATATTTTCTTCTTCATACGAATCCTCTCTTATATATTACCATATGAGCTGAAGCAGAACCGCCACCGCAATTCCGAGTATTGCGCCCATAAGAACCTGAAGCGGGGTATGTCCGACAAATTCCTTAAGCTTATCGTGGGCGGATATTTCTTCACGACCCATATTCTCAAATACATTGAGAATGTCGTTTAGCAGCTTAGCCTGTATGCCTGTCTCACGACGGACACCCATCGCATCGTACATGACAATAATAGCAAGAATAAGGGCTATTGCAAACTCATACCCTCCCGCGCCGTATTCGTAGCATGTTGCGGTAACAAGCGAACAGACAGTCGCGGAGTGTGAGCTGGGCATTCCCCCGCTTCCAACAAGTCTTTCCGGTACAAATTCACCAAAAAAAAATGTATGAATAATCGTTTTTAATATCTGGGCAATTAACCATCCGGCGGCAGCTGACAAAAAAATCCGGTTACTTAAAATATCTGTAAAAAAAGACATATTTACCTCTCTTGTGCGAAAACATATATGACTATAAACAGTATACCCCAAATCATTCAAAAAGTCCATGCATACCGCTTTCCATCTTGCGAATTGGGGGCTGGAATAGTATACTATAGTAATCAGAGTAATAAAATCATGCAATCGGAGGAAATATGAGCTTATTAAGTGTAATAGTACCATGCTATAACGAGGAGGAAAGCGTAGGCCTTTTCTATACTGAGCTTATCAAAAATGACGCGTTTTTTGCCGAAAACGGGATTGATATGGAGCTCATATATATAAATGACGGCTCGAAGGACAGAACCGTGGCGGAGGTAAAAAAACTGCGCGAAAAGGACGAGAGGGTACACCTTGTTTCATTTTCACGAAACTTTGGAAAGGAGGCGGCAATGTTTGCCGGCCTCGAGAGGTCTGAGGGTGATTATGTGGTTATAATGGATGTAGACCTTCAGGACCCGCCATCGCTGCTTCCGGAGATGCTCAGCGCTATAAATGAAGGCTATGATTCTGTTGCGACCAGACGTGTGACGAGAAAGGGAGAGCCTCCCGTGAGAAGCTTTTTTGCGAGAATATTTTATCGCCTGATGAAGAAGATATCACAGACGGAGATGATGGATGGCGCGAGGGATTACAGGCTTATGACCAGACAGATGGTTAACGCTATACTTTCCATGAAGGAATATAACCGTTTTACAAAGGGAATTTTCGGATGGGTCGGATTTAACACAAAATGGCTTGAGTATGAGAATGTAGAACGGGCGAGAGGTGAGACAAAGTGGAATTTCTGGAAGCTTTTAAAATATTCTATTGAGGGAATTGTTGCGTTTTCCACAATGCCTCTGCAGATAGCCTCGTTAGCGGGTGTATTTTTCTGTATAATTGCATTTATCATGATGATATTTATAATAGTGAGGAAAATGATATTTGGAGACCCTGTTTCGGGCTGGCCGTCACTTGTATGCATTATGCTTATGACCAGCGGGGTGCAGTTTTTCTGTACGGGTATTCTGGGACAATATCTCGCCTGCACATATCTGGAGGTTAAAAAACGTCCTATATATATTGTCAAGGAGGAGTTATAGGCGGTGAAAGCCGCAGAAATCGTGCCTGAAGGCGAGAATGTTAAAATTTATTATCACAATCTTTACAATACCTTAACGGTTGAAAGTCTATACAGAATTCGACATGTATGATAATATTTACTTACATTTCGGTCATACATTGACAAAAAGCTTAAGTCATTATGAGGACTCGACATCGAAAGGAGTAAATAATATGGATATTGCCGGTGTAAAAGATTATGAATTGGAAAAATATATAACGGATATTATGTTGGATATAGGAGTACCCGCGCATTTGAAGGGCTATCATTACCTGAGGGACGCTATCATGCTGACGGGAAGGGATATGGAGGTTGTGACCAGCGTTACAAAGCTTCTTTATCCTACGGTGGCAAAGCGTTTTAAAACCACGGACCAGAAGGTCGAGAGGGCTATAAGGAATGCCATTGAGGTTTCATGGAACAGAGGCAACCCGGATACATTTGAGGAGATGTTCGGATATTCTGCCGCATCCGGCAAGACAAGACCGACAAACAGTGAATATATCGCAAGAATTGCGGACAAGGTTCGTCTTGACTATAAGGCTATGTAAGCCCGGGGACTGATTTTGATAAAGCCGTCTGACATTTGAGTCGGACGGTGTTTTTATTTGTACTAATCAGTAAAATATGTTAGACTATACCATAATAAGGTAAAAATGCGGTGTTTGACCGGCATTTAATCATGGTGGTATATATGATATATCTTTTATGGCTCTGCATGTTAATTGTACCATATATTTGCGGAAGAGGCTTCCTTAATATGTTCAGCGGTAAAACGCATACACAGGGATATACAGGAACAGATTTTCTGCTGACGGGAGTGGTTATCTGTGTGATGCTCACAGAGGCCATACATCTGTACGGCGTGTACGGTGGAGCTTCTGTGACGCAATGTGTGCGGCTGCTCGGAGGTCTTTTTGCAGCGGCAGCTCTGTCGGGACTTGTAATTTGCGCCGTTCAGCGGTTAAAAAGCAGGGAAACAATGCTTAGTGCGGTATCAAAGGCTCAAACAGGTCAGGCCGCTGTATATATCGGTTTTGCTGCGTTAATCCTTTTTCTTGTGGAATTTATAATTCTTCAGGTTGACAATAATATTTATACAGACGGTGACATGACGATAGAGACGGTAAATACTTTTATTGCCACAGATGAATTTTATTCAGTCGAACCGCTGACAGGTGCGGCATATACCCAGGGACTGCCTTCCAGAATTAAGATATTGTGTCTTCCGAGTCTGTATACGTTTCTTACCATAATTTTTAATATGAGCAGCACCGTTATAGTATGGAGGGCTGTTCCCGCCTTTGTGCTTATCTGTACTGCTGCTGCATACAAAAGCCTTGCGGACGCGATTTTTTTAGACGGACATGGAAACCAGTCCGATTATACAAAAAGAAATCTGTTTATGATGCTTGTGTTCGTTGTATTCCTGCTGGGAGATTATATGTACGGAATGGACGGCTTTCTGCTTTTGGAGAGTGGCTTCAGGGGTGTGTCAGTCAGAAATCTGATACTGCTTCCATATATGGTTTCCCTTATTCTCAGAAAAAAACGGCTTCATGCAGCCTTGTGCATAATAGCGGAGGCATGTATTACGTGGACGCTTTATGGCGCAGGGGTCTGCCTTTTTGCAGCGGTAGGGCTGACTGTGGCAGAATATTTTTATAATTTTGTCCAAAGGAAAAAGGATGATGGGACATATTCCGGAAAGGGGGAGTCTCATGTCTGAGTTTATAGATAGTGCATGGTTCGGCTGGCAGTCATATACAGAGGCGGGAAAGCTGGCGGCGCTCCCAATTGCGATTTTTCTTTTTTTTCTTCTGTATTCTGAAATAAAAGCCTCGTCTATAAAAAGGAGGCTTTTTTTCAAAGCGGAGGAGAAAATATTATATATATACGCTGCATTTATGGTTGTGCTGTGTATTTGTCCGCTTACCGCGGCGCTGCTTATGCTGTATCAGACAAAATTTTACAACTATGAGTGGATATGGAGTTATGTGCCCATGACTGCCGTGATAGCGGCAGGAGGCAGCACAGTTTTTATGGTGATATGGCAGAAACGCAATACCCTTAAGGATAGGGCAGGAGCTGCGTTTGTAACGGTTTTAATAGTTTTTGTGGCTGTTATCTGCGGTGCAGGCGGAGGACTTATATCTAATCAGACGGAGTATTTGAGCGGCAGTGAAGACAATGGGCAGGATACCATTGTACAATATTCTGCTACGGCTGTATTGCTGGAGGAAATCATGCAGGAATACAATTATGGATATGAGACTGCGGACGACCGTAAGGGTGTCTGTCTGTGGGGGCCGGAGGAAATACTTGCGTATGCGCGTGTATATTCGGCGGATATACAGCTTTTATATGGCAGAAGCATGTGGGATAATGCGCTGAATGCCTATTCCTATGACACGTATACAGATGAATATAAAGAGCTGTATGAATGGATGGAGAGTGTTGCAGAGTATGGTGAAGCTGCAGAAACCGACAGATTCCAGATAGCCGGAGCTTTGGAAGCTGCTTTGGCAGCAGGCTTAAATGTGGTTGTTTTGCCGGGCAATACTTTGGACGGCACAAGGGCAGAGATGGAAGAGCTGCTTGGAGTTCAGGAGACAGAAATAAACGGATATTTTGTATATGTAATAAGGTAAAGCTCCGGACAGTACAGAGCGCTTCAGAATGGAGGACAAGGATGAGTTGCGGGCTTGTCAGTATTATAGTTCCTGTTTATCATGTGGAAAAATATATTAAAGAAACAATAGACTGTGTGCGCAGCCAGACCTATACTAATTGGGAGCTTTTGCTTGTGGAGGACTGCGGAGGAGATAACTGTGCAGAGCTTATAGAAAATTATATCAGGCAGACAGGTGACGGCAGGATTAGGCTTATCCGCCAGCCCTCAAATATGGGCGCGGCGGCAGCAAGAAACCGAGGACTTTCCGAGGCGGAGGGCCGTTACATTGCTTACATTGATGCGGACGATTTGTGGGAGAGAGATAAGCTTGAAAAAGAGCTTGAATTTATGATAAAAAACAACGCGGCATTTGCATTTACCGGATATGAATTTGCCGACGAAAACGGGGAAGGGCTTGGAAAGCTGGTGAGAGCCCCTAAGACGCTTAATTATAGAGAGGCGCTTAAAAATACTACTATTTTTACAAGCACGGTTATGTTTGACACTGAAAAAATTGAAAAGGCAATGCTTGAGATGCCGATGATAAAGAGCGAGGATACGGCTCTTTGGTGGAAAATACTAAGGTCCGGATATACTGCGTATGGATTGGACGAAAACCTTGTAAAATACAGGCGCCCCGGAAAATCGCTCTCTTCAAATAAGCTTGAGGCGGTGAGGCGGATTTGGGGATTATACAGAAAAGCCGAAAATATGAGCATTATAAGCAGTGCATACCATATATGCTTCTGGGCGGTGCATGCGGTAAAAAGGCGTATATAAGAAATATATACAAAAATGCAAGGAATGTGGTATACTCTAAAGGTATGCTTTTAAAATCATGCACCTTCGAAACAGGGAGGAAATAAAGCTTGGAAATAAGCACTAATGAAAATTCGATACGGAAAATGGAAGCGTTTAAGCGTCTGATAAATATTGCATTGGTCGCCGGATGTCTGGCACTTGAAATAGCCATATTCGGTTATCATTGGATATATCATTTCCAATACAGCATTGTAGAGGATTTAAGAGGCTTCTGGTTTAAGGGACATGTTTTGGAAATTTCCATATACGGAGTTATCCTGTTTGCTCTGTCAAATATGTATGGCGGTATCAGGCTGGGATATTTGAAAAATGCGGAGATAATTTTTTCGCAGGTATTTGCAACCTTTATAGCTAATTTAATAATATACGCAGAGCTGTCGGTAATGGCATTCCAGCTTTTTGTGCCGGATGTGTTCATATTTATGATGATAGAGCAGACGGTTGTTGTAATTGTATATATTTATGCTGCAAACAGACTGTATCGTTCCATATTCCCGCCAAGAAAGCTGCTGCTTATTCATGGAAACAGACCGATAGAGGACATAAAGGCTAAGTTTGAGAGCAGGAGCGACAAGTACAGGATTGAAAAGTGCATCAGTGCAGGCAGAGGTATAAGGGAGATTTGCAGGGAAATCAGTGAGGATTATCGTTCGGGCAGATGCAGCGCGGTAGTGCTGTGGGATTTATCAAACGAGGAGAGGAACAGCCTCTTTAAATTCTGTTATTCCAATTCAATAAGGGTATATATGATGCCTAAAATAACAGATGTCATAATGCTTGGCGCTGAGGAGTTGCATGTATTTGACACCCCTATACTTCTTACCAGAGAGTACTCACTTACAATGGAACAGCGTTTTATAAAACGCGCAATCGATATCATATGCTCGCTTGTACTTTTAATTATAGCGTCACCGTTTATGCTGGTAACTGCCATAGCGATAAAGCTGTATGACGGGGGTCCCGTACTGTACAGGCAGGTGCGCTGTACTATCAACCAGAAGGAATTTGAGATAATGAAATTCCGAAGCATGCGCGTGGATGCTGAAAAGGACGGAATTGCAAGACTTGCACAGAAGAATGACAGCAGAATCACACCTATAGGAAGGTTTATAAGGAAGTGCCGAATCGATGAGCTGCCGCAGCTTATAAATATACTCAGGGGAGATATGTCATTTATAGGTCCGAGACCTGAAAGGCCGGAGATAATTGCGCAGTATCTGGAAATCATGCCGGAGTTTGCGTACAGGATGAAGGTAAAGGCGGGACTTGCCGGCTTTGCCCAGGTATACGGAAAATATAATACCTCTCCTTATGATAAGCTGAAGCTGGATTTGACTTATATAGGGAAATATTCAGTCTGGCTGGATTTGAAGCTGATGCTGCTCACGCTTAAAATATTGCTGTGGCCCGACAGCACGGAGGGTGTTGAGGGAGAACAGATAACAGCGCTGAGGGAAGAATACAACAGTAAACATGAAGGACAGGAATAACGGGAGGCATTATGTTCGAGGCGCAATATGGCAGAGAACCCTTTGACCTCAGACTGACAGTGCTGAGGCTTATCAGAAGGCTTAATATCATTGTAATGGCGACGGTGTTAGGCACTGTTGTGTTTGGAGGCGGATATTATGTGAAGAATGTGATGCTTGTTACAACACATTATTATGAGGCGGCCTCCACATATAAGGTTGAATATACTGACGAGCCATCAAAATCGGGTGATTATTACATTAATGAGACGAGCTGGAATACCTATGTGCAGTCGGGAGATTTTATCGGCGCGCTCTGCGAAACGCTTGCGGAGATGGGCGTGCAGCAGTGTGATTCAGGTGAGCTTGCGGGGATGCTGAGCGCAACACTTGCGTCCGACCTGCATGTTCCGACGGTGACTGTGACTGCCCAGGAGCCTGAGCTGTGTATTCAGGTCGAACGGGCTGTGGAGGTGACAATGACGGAATACTTTGCCGGGAGCAATCCTCAGATAAGCCGGATAACGGTTATTTCCCAGGCCAGGGAGGCTGTCGAGTCAGAGGAGGATGTAAGACCCCTTAGGGCGGTTATATTAAGCGCGGTGCTTTCATGCTTTTCCGCGCTGGTGATATTCCTGATTTATGAGACGGGAAATGATGGTATATGGCTTCCCGCATCCATACGCAGGAGGTATGGACTCAAATGTGTGGGAACCGCACAGAGCATAGAGCTTCTTACAAATGTAGAATATATTTTTAAGGATGTAAGAAAGGCAGCGGTGTGCACGGCAGAGGACAGTGCCGATTGCAGCCAGATAGCAGATATGCTCAGCCGTATGCTTCAAAACGGCGGCGCGCAGGCGGGAAATCCCCCGCGTGTGCAGACAGAGTGGATTCCCGTTCCGGCTCCGGCAATCTGTCCCGAGAGTGTAAAATGTATGCGAAAGATGGACGGGGTTCTTCTCAGTGTAAATGCAGGCAGTCATGCAGGCAGGAAAATAGAGAGAGTTCTTGAATTTATGGCGGAGCAGGATATAGATGTTACGGCGGTTTTTTTGAATTCTGCGGATGAATGGCTTATCAGGGCATACTATCTGATTCCTAAAAATGATATGGATAAACAGGCCGGGAAATGAGGTATCTATGAGTGTTCAGGTTTTGGCGAGTGTTATGAACAGTTCACTTCAAAATATTGTGGATACGATGAGAATTGATTCAGATGCAATTATAATTAACCAATGTGACTGCTTTGCATTTGAGGAGGCAGAATACAAAGGGCACAGAGTGCGCTTTTTTTCCTTTCCTGACAGAGGAGTAGGAAGGAGCCGCAATGAGGCAATTTTAAGAGCAGATAGAGATATCTGCCTTTTTTCTGATGAAGACATTGTGTATGAGGATGGATATGCCGATGCGGTTGAGGCGGAATTTGAAAGAAATCCCAAAGCGGATATGATACTTTTTAATATTACGGTCGACGAGGCCAGACGCACCTATAATATTACTGACAGGAGAAGGGTGCATTGGTATAATTGCGGACGATACGGTGCGGTGAGCTTTGCTGTAAGAAGGGAGAGCCTGTTAAAATCAGGAGTCACCTTTTCTCTGCTGTTTGGAGGCGGAGCTAAGTACAGCAACGGAGAGGACAGCCTCTTTCTCAGGGAATTCATGTCAAAGGGCTACAGGGTTTATACTGCGCCTGTAACGATAGGCAGGGAGGAGACCGGAGAGTCGTCATGGTTTGAAGGCTATAATGAGAAATTTTTCAGGGACAGAGGAGTGTTGTACAAATATTTGTACGGAAAGCCGGCAGCAGTGATGGCGATAAGATTCCTTCTTGCGCATAGGGACACAATATGCAGGGAGACAGGAGTAGGACAGGCATTCGCATGGATGCGGGACGGCATGCGGGAGGAGTAATAGTCAGGAAAGGTAGATGCGGTATGGAGAGCTCGGCATTGGTTTACATTATTCTTACCATAGTTACGGTGGCGCTTGGTCTGTTTGTCAGAAATAAGTCATATGTGCCGCGCTGTATCGGCGGACAATATATTTATAAGGACAGGCAGTATGCCCGCAATATGGTTGCCGAGCTTGCAATATTTTGTCTGCTAACCGGTGTATCG
Organism: Lachnospiraceae bacterium; assembly: GCA_021200695.1. GTDB lineage: Bacteria > Bacillota > Clostridia > Lachnospirales > Lachnospiraceae > Acetatifactor. The sequence continues at coordinate 14,553 of JAJQGF010000335.1, read as the reverse complement.
GCATGCCGTATCGCGGTAGGAAATGATTATTGGCCATATCGTTTCAATTTCAGGCTTATAGCTCAGGAGCGCTATGTATCGTCTGAGTTTGGGTTTAATTTAATTGTAAAGGGAATGCAGAAGCTTTTTGGCTATGATAATTATCTTCCTGTCTTTGCGCTGTTCTCATTTCTTACGGTGATGTTTTTTTCGCTGGCGATGCATGCACAGGCTTCAGACTATGCGTTTTCCCTGTTTCTTCTGATGACCGGGGGATATTATTTTAACAGTCTGAATTCCGTGCGATATTATCTTGCGCTGGCGATTGCGCTTTACTCAATGAAATATGTGCTTAGAGGAGAATATGCATGCTTTGTGCTCTGGATAATAGCCGGAGGTGCGTTTCACAAATCTGTTTTCCTTGTTATACCGGTGTATATTATTGCGAGATGGCTTGCGGCTGCAAGACTGAAAAAGTGGCATTATGCCTTAGGCTGTGCGTTTATATTGGCGGTAATAATCTTTGGTAAGAGTATTTTAAGACAGATTGTTTTTTACTTTTATCCGTATTATGAGGCTTCTGCATTTGACAATGGTCAGGTTTCATATGTAAATATTGCAAAATGTATCGCAGTATTGGTATTGTGTGGAATATGCCGAAGGAAAAGTCTTAACGGTGATATTGCCAACAGATTTTACTTTTTTCTTAATTTAGGGGGGCTTATTGTATACTGCTGCGGTTCATTTATACCGGAGGTCTCGAGGGTGGGGTATTATATGATAATATCCCAGATATTTCTGATTCCGCGGGTGGTTGGAGAGATAGAGAGCAGATGGTTCAGGAGATTATGCTATACAGGGGTTACGGCCGCATTCACAGTATATTTTGCCATGCTGCTTAGGGGAATGTATGATGTAGACGTAAGGCTTCTGCCTTATCTTAACTGGATATTTGACTGAGGAGATGCAGGAATGAAAATATTGTGGATATGCAATACAATGCTTCCCATAATTGCCCATAAGCTCGGACTTGGCGCCGGCAATAAGGAGGGGTGGCTCACGGGACTGTGCAGCACTATCCTCGAAAATCACACAAAAAATAATATAGAGCTTCACATTGCATTTCCGACAGACAATGCTTCAGGAATAAAAAGCGGGCAGCTTCATTTGGAAAACGGTGCAGTATTGACATATTACGCGTTTACCGAGGAGATACACAAGCCAGAGAAATACAGGCCGTTTCTTGAGAAGCAGCTTGCTGATATAATAAATGAAGCAGAGCCGGAGGTTATACATTGCTTTGGAACGGAATTTCCGCATACGCTGGCAGCAATTAAAGCCTGCAGTACGCCTGAGAAAATCGTAGTTGGGCTTCAGGGGATATGTACCGCTATAGCGGAGAGCTATATGGCAAATATTCCCGAGAGTGTTCAGAACAGTGTAACCTTCAGGGATTTTATAAAAAGGGACAGCATAAAGCAGCAGCAGCGCAAATACGCAATCAGGGGACTTCGTGAGCAGGAGGTGATATCCCGTGCGGTAAATGTCATCGGCCGCACGAAATTTGACCGCGGATATGCATATAAATACAATCAGGGCTTAACGTATTATTCAATGAACGAGACGCTGCGTACCTGCTTTTATCAGGGAAAGTGGAGTGAGGAGAGCAGTAAGCCGCACACTATATTTATCAGTCAGGCGGACTATCCGCTTAAGGGATTTCATTATTTGCTGATTGCCGCGGGAAGGCTTGTGAAGAAATATCCTGATATTGAGATACGTGCGGCAGGAAACAGTCTGGTAGAGTATGCTGCCCTTAAAGACAAAATGAAAATATCTGCCTATGGAAAATATCTGCGCAGGCTGATAAGAGATGAGGGTCTTGAGGGCAGGGTGCATTTTACGGGTATGCTTTCGGCAGAACAGATGAAGGAGGAATATCTAAACTGCGGAGTTTTCGTGTGCTGCTCGGCAAATGAAAATTCTCCTAACTCTCTTGGCGAGGCAATGCTTCTGGGGGTACCATGCGTGGCGGCGCTTGTAGGAGGAATACCCGATATGTTTACGGCGGGAGTTGACGGAGCAGGATTTAAAGGCTTTGATGCAGATTTAAGACCGGATATGACAGCATATGACGGCGGACTTTATAATGTTTCTGAGGCCTTGGAAAAGGCTGTTTGTGAAATATGGGAAAATCCCTCAAAAAAACACACTTTTTGCAAAAATGCAAGAATACATGCAAAAACTACCCATAACAGAGAGGCTAATTATGCGAAAATGGTGGAAATCTACTCAAATATTGCGGAAAGGGCTCGGAAATGAGAAAAATTAATGTGACATTTGTGTCAAATTATATAAATCATCATCAGATTCCTTTCTGCGAGAGCATGTGCTGTTTATTGGAGGAGAGAGGAGGAAGCTTTACCTTTATACAAACCGAGCCTATGGAGGAGGAACGCGTCAAAATGGGCTGGAGTGAGGAAAAGGGGCTTTTATATGTACGGCGCTTTTATGAGGAGGAGGAATACTGCAAAAGACTTATAAGAGAAAGCGAGGTTGTGCTTTTCGGAGGCTGTGATGATGAGACATATATTGAGGAAAGGCTGAAAAACGGGATGCCGGTTGTAAGAATAAGCGAGAGGCTCTATAAGACGGGACAATGGAAGGCAATATCACCCCGAGGCCTTATTAAGAAATATCACGACCATACAAGATACAGAAGGGCACCGGTATTTCTGCTCTGTGCCGGCGGGTATGTTGCATCAGACTATCATATAGTAAGGGCTTACCCTGGGAAAATGTATAAATGGGGATATTTTCCCCGTACGGAGCTGTATGATGTGGATAGGCTTATCGAGGGTAAGGGGTACGGAGAGCTGCCATATATTCTGTGGGCAGGAAGGCTTATAGATTGGAAGCATGCCGAGCTTGCCCTTGAAACCGCGGAATATCTCCAAAATAAAAATATAGCCTTTCATATGGATATAATAGGAGGAGGAGATATGGAAGCCGGGCTGAGAGAAATGCTAGACAGGAAGGGTCTCTCAGGCAGCGTTAAAATGGCAGGCTTTAAGACTCCCGGTGAGGTACGCCGATATATGGAGAGGGCGGATATATTTCTTTTTACCAGCGACAGGCAGGAGGGCTGGGGTGCAGTCCTGAATGAGGCTATGAACAGCGCCTGTGCGGTTGTGGCCGACCACATGATAGGCGCTGTCCCGTACCTGATACGAAACGAACACAACGGTATTATTTACAGAGACGGGGATAAACAGCAGCTTTTTAAGGAAACCGAGAGGCTTGTCATGGAGCCCGGGCTTCGCAGGGAGCTTGGGGAAAACGCCTATAGGACGATAACAGAGGTCTGGAATCCGCAAAATGCTGCAAAGCGTCTCCTTGAGCTGCTTGACGGGCTGCTGGGAGACAGTGGAGGACAATGTGGTGAAAATTATGAGGACACATATCCCTGCGCACCTGAAAGAGCCATATCAGAAAAAAGAATGTATGGCAGATTAATAAAGTAACTGATTTTATTTGTTTTGGAAAATACGGAGATACACATGAGTGACACAATAAATACCGATATAGAACCACTGATAACAGTTATAGTTCCGGTGTACAATGTAATCGAATATCTGCCCAGATGTGTACACTCCATAATGGAGCAGACATACAAAAATCTTGAGATTATACTTGTGGACGACGGCTCAACCGATGGAACGGGCATACTTTGTGATGAGCTTGGAAATGAGGATTCACGTATAAAGGTGCTGCACAAGGAGAACGGAGGCTCCTCGTCGGCACGTAATCTGGGGCTTCTATATGCGAGCGGCGAATATATAGGCTTTATAGACAGTGATGATTATGCAGACAGTGATATGTACAGCCTGCTGTATGAGGGAATAACCGCTTATAATGTGAAGATAGCTCAGATTGGCAGGGACGAGATAGCTTCGGATGGCAGCAGGCTTCCAAACATCTGCGAGCCTCCTGTATCGCCGGTATGCATAGACAGCGAAGCCTTTATGCGCGAGCTGCTGATGCACAGGGGGGACTGCTCATTCTGCACAAAGCTTACACACAGGTCGCTTTTGTGTGAAAACAGAGAGCCCTTCCCTATAGGAAGGCTTAATGAGGATTTCGCGCTTCTGGTGCGTCTGCTGCCAAAGACAGAAGGGCTGGTATCGCTGCCAAAGCAGGCATATCATGTGTTTTACAGGATAGGCAGCAATTCCAGAAAAGCGGACAGGGACAGCTTTTCGGAGGTGTTCGGGGATTGTGTTGATAATGCAGATATGGCGGCGGAAATAGTTAAGGAAAATTATCCGGCTCTTGAGGATGAGGCATTCAGGTTCGGGGTGTTCCAGAGAATAGAATACCTTCTGCATATACCGGTATGCCTTATGACAGGGGACAATGTACAGTACAGGGAAATAGTAGCATGGATGAGATGCAATCTGTTAAAGAGCATGGGAAACAGATATCTGACCATAAAAAACAAATGCTATCATATAATACTTGCCGCCGCTCCGCGTACAGCGAGAAGGCTGCACAGGAAAATAAGGGCATTAAAATGATATAATGGCTGTGGTTTTGACATTTTTATTAATATGTAATACATTAGAAGGACAAACAGGAGTATAGTCTGTTTAAAGCGCGGTAAATCGCTCAGAAATGAGGATGGTTATGAAAAAATTAAAAAATTTGAAGGATGTAAGAATCGGGTTTCTGCAAATACCTGTAACAAGAATAATACTGCTTATGCTTTCTGATATAGTAGCGGTATTTATTTCGGAGATTTTAAGCTTATATGTAAGATACGATTTTAAGTTTATGGATGTTCCAAGAGAATTCTGGGACGCGGCAATTATGACATATATTCCGAACGTGCTGTTTATGCTGTTTATATTTTATCTTTTAAGACTGTATAACAGTGTGTGGAGATATGCGTCCGATTCGGAAATGATTAATAATGGAATAGCTGTAATATTTTGCATGATAGCTCAGCCTGTATTTTGTGTTATTATGGGTGTGAGGCTGCCGGTAAGCTTTCCGTTTTTCTATGGATTTTTCCTGCTTATATTTACCTGCGGGGTTAGATTCAGCTATAGAATAATGCGTGCGGTTCAAAAGCGGCGGCTCGACCATGCCAGAGGTAAGATACGTCTCAACTGTATGATAATCGGAGGTGGTGCTGCGGGAAATGCTATAATAAAGGAAATAGAGGTCAGCAGTTATCTGAGTATGCATGTTGCCTGTGTTATTGATGACAATCCGGGATGCCATGGGAAATATCTTAGAGGTGTGCCGATTGTCGGTGGAAGGGACACCATACTTGACAATGTTCAGAAATACGCAATAGATGAGATAATTATTGCCATTCCTTCTGCGAGCAGGCAGAAGATAAAGCCCATAGTGGAGATATGCAAGGAGAGCGGGTGCCATTTAAGGATACTTCCCGGAATGTATCAGCTCATCAATGGCGATGTCAATGTGTCCAATCTTCGCGAGGTTCAGATAGAGGATTTGTTGGGAAGAGACCCTATAGAGGTCAACGTGGACGAGATAATGGGTTATGTCAGGAATAAGGTAATCCTTGTAACCGGAGGCGGTGGCTCAATCGGAAGCGAGCTGTGCAGGCAGATTGCCGAGCATTCTCCTAAGAGACTTGTTATTTTTGATATTTATGAAAATAATGCTTATGATATACAGCAGGAGCTTATAAGCAGGTTTCCCGAGCTCGAAATTGTTGTACTTATCGGCTCCGTCAGGAATACCGGCAGGGTGGAGGAATTATTTAAAAAATACCGTCCCGATATTGTATACCATGCGGCGGCGCACAAGCATGTGCCGTTGATGGAGGACAGCCCCAATGAGGCAATCAAAAACAATGTGTTTGGTACATTAAAGGTGGCAATGGCGGCAGATAAATATGGGGCAAAAAGATTTGTTCTGATTTCTACCGACAAGGCGGTAAATCCGACCAATGTTATGGGCGCCAGCAAGCGTATATGTGAGATGTTGATACAGAGCCTTAACAGAAGGTCCAAGACGGAGTTTGTGGCTGTCAGATTTGGAAATGTTCTCGGAAGCAACGGAAGCGTCATACCTCTGTTTAAAAAACAGATAGAGCAGGGCGGGCCGGTAACGGTAACAAGTCCTGATATAATCAGATATTTTATGACTATTCCCGAGGCCGTTTCGCTTGTACTTCAGGCAGGCGCGTATGCCAAAGGAGGAGAAATATTTGTCCTTGATATGGGAGAGCCGATGAAGATAGTAGACCTTGCCAGGAATCTTATACAGCTTTCGGGATATAAGGTCGGGGAGGATATAAAGATTGAATTTATCGGCCTCAGACCCGGTGAAAAGATGTATGAGGAGCTTTTGATGAATGAAGAGGGTCTGAGGGAGACCGCAAACAGGATGATTTATATCGGAGAGCCTATCGAGTACGATGAGGACAGGTTTGAGGAGCAGCTTGAAAAGCTGCGTCTGGCTTCGCTTGACGAGGAGAGCGATATACGAGCCGTTATAAAGGAGATTGTTCCTACCTACCGGTACGAAAGGAAATAATACATGTATAAAGGGTTTAAGAATATAACAGACCGTCTGCTCGCCCTTTTAGGGCTAATTGTGCTCTCGCCGGTATTTTTGCTTCTGATATTGGCCATAAAGCTTGATTCTAAGGGACCTGTACTTTTTAAACAGAAGCGTGTGGGAATACACAAAACATATTTTAATATATTAAAGTTTCGTACTATGCGCATTGATACGCCGAAGGATATGCCTACGCATATGCTTAAAAATCCCGGACAGTACATTACAAGGCTTGGAGGCTTCTTAAGGAGGACAAGCCTTGATGAGCTTCCGCAGATTATCAATATACTAAAAGGAGACATGGCGATTGTCGGGCCGCGTCCCGCACTCTGGAACCAGTATGACCTGATAGAGGAGAGAGACAAATACGGCGCAAATGATGTCAGGCCGGGTCTCACCGGATGGGCGCAGATAAACGGACGGGATGAGCTTGAGATACCTGTGAAGGCAAGATTTGATGGTGAATATGTCAGCAGGATGGGATTTCGGATGGATTTAAAATGCTTTTTCGGTACCTTTATAAAAGTGTTCAGAGAGGACGGTGTTGTAGAGGGCGGCACCGGAAGCCGTGACGAAGAAAAAGCAGAGGGCGATGATGCCAAATATTAAAATTCCTGACAGGAGTGATACGGTGAAAAGAATACTTATCACAGGAAAAGACAGTTATCTTGGACAAAATGTTAAGAGGCGGCTTGAGGAATATAATGATTCTCATGGCGGCATGTACTGTGTTGATGTAATATCACTCAGGGGTGATGAATGGAAGAAGACGGATTTCTCAGTGTATGCCTCGGTGCTTCACATGGTGGGAATTGCACATGCCGACACAGGCAATGTCTCTGAGGAGACAAAGAGAAAATATTATGAAGTAAATTGTGATTTGGCGGCAGAGGCCTGCAGGAAAGCGAAGGAGAGCGGTGTGTCGCAGTTCATATATATGAGCAGTGTCATAATATACGGAGACAGTGCCGGTGTCGGAAAGGATAAGCGCATTACGGCTGACACGAAGCCGGCGCCCGCAAATTTTTATGGTGACAGCAAATGGCAGGCAGAGCAGAAGCTTAATGCTATGGCGGACGAGGATTTTTCGGTGGCGATTGTACGTTCCCCGATGGTATATGGTAAAGGCAGCAGGGGAAATTATCCGATGCTTGTACATCTTGCCCGGAAGCTTCCGGTTTTCCCGGATATAAAAAACAGCCGCAGCATGATATATGTTGAAAATCTTGCGGAATTTTTAAGGCTTCTTATCGAGTGCGGAGAAGGGGGTACATTTTATCCGCAGAACGCTGAGTATGTGAATACATGCCGGATGGTGTGCGAGATAGCTGCCGCAATGGGAGGAAGGGTCGCGCCTTGCAGGCTGTTGAATCCGCTTGTGCATATTGCGGCTCATGTGCCGGGGAAAACAGGTGCTCTTGCGGACAAGGCATTTGGCTCGCTGACTATTGATAAGGATTTAAGCCGCAGAAGGATTTCGGGATATCAGATATATTCACTTGAGGAGAGTATCAGGAAAACACATGAGGATTAGCATAATCACAGTAGCATATAACAGTGGTGAAACCATTGCTCATACAATCGAATCAGTGCTGGGACAGACCTGCTTAGGCTCCGCGGATGTTGAATTGGAATATTTGATAGTGGACGGATTAAGCAGCGATGATACAGTGGGTATTGCAGAAGGCTATCGTGAGAGATTTGAGGAGAAGGGCGTGATATACCGTGTGGACAGCGAGCCGGACAAGGGAATCTATGACGCGATGAACAAGGGCATACGCAAGGCCACGGGAGATGTAATAGGTATATTAAACAGCGATGACTGGTACGAACCCGACACTGTGGAGACTGTGGCAGAGACCTTCAGGCTTAACAGCTGTGACCTCATGTATGCCAATATATGTATGCATAGGACTGACGGAAGCACCTTTATCAAGAAAGCAAGGCTCAGAGGCTTTGAAACCTCAAGAGACTGGAATCATCCTACAACCTTTGTAAGGGCACAGATTTATAAGGAGAATCCCTTCCGAAATCTGGGAATACACGATGATTATGGTTTTTTTCTTCAAATGAAACAACAGAAAAGAAAAATCGTTGTTATAGATAAGGTTCTTGCAAATTTCAGAATGGGAGGCGCCAGCAATAAAAAGAGCCTCAGAGAGGCAAAAAAGCGTATAGTGGACCGTTATCGCTATTGCTATCGTATTAATGGCTTCAGCAGGCTTTATATTATAGAATGTGTAATGATAGAAGCAGTAAAATGGATTTTTGGATAAATGCAGGAAAGAACGAGGAATAATGAAAAATAGAAAAATGTTTAAGATAACGGCAGCAGCAGTGATGCTTGTAATATCCTTTGCGATATTTATGTCGGGAGGCAGCAATTACGCGCATGCCGTTTCTGACAATGATGCTGAGCTTGCTCAGGAAATTGCAGAATATATGTCTGAGGTTGTAAGTGAGGAGAGGGGAAAGCTTAGAGCAATATCTGATGAGCAGCAGATTCTTGCACTGATATATCTGACTGATGAAATTGAAGTGCGCGCAGAGGCGTCTGATGACAGTGAGACAGTAGTCACCATATTCAGCGGTCAGACGGTCTTTATAGAGGATGCGGAAATAGAGCCGCTGGATGAATATTATAATGTGTGGAAATTATGGCTGTATGTGAGCCTCTGCTATAATAATGAAGAATACAGGGGTTATGTGCCCTCTGGCAATGTGGTAACCTCTGACGAACGATTTATTCAGTGGAAGGCAAATTCCGGGCTTGACCCTGTGACGCAGGTTGCGCAGTACAGTCTTGAGGAGGGCGCTGTCATTGACTATTCCGATGTAGAGCAGTTCCCTGAAAGCTACCAGACCGCTCTGCGTGAGCTGAAGGAGGCGCATCCTGATTGGATATTTGTACCGATGAATACAAATATTGATTGGGATACAGCTATAGAAAATGAAATAGGAGAGGGTAAGAGCCTTGTGCATTCGTCATTGGCTGATTGCATGAAGGAGGGCTCTTACGACAATGGAAGCTGGTATTTTGCATCGGAGGCTGCACTGAAATATTATATGGACCCCAGAAACAGCCTTACGGAGGATGCAATATTTCAGTTTGAGCAGCTGACATATAACGAGAGCTATCATACGGAGGCGGCGGTAGATACATTCTTAAGCAATACCTTTATGAACAATAGCCAGAATGCGCCTGGTACTGACATGACCTTTGCAAAAATTTTCTGGGCGATTGGCAGTGAAATGAATGTAAGCCCTTTTCATCTTGCATCCAGAGTATATCAGGAGCAGGGGCAGGGGACATCTGCGCTTATATCAGGCACATACAGCGGATATGAGGGATATTACAATTATTTTAATATAGGAGCCACGGGAAGCTCTGATTCAGAGTATATTGAGAATGGTCTTAAATACGCAAAGAGCAAGAACTGGTATAATGCATATTACTCTATACTTGGAGGCACCGAGACAATTTCAGGCAACTATATAGGAAGAGGACAGGATACGCTGTATTTGCAGAAGTTTAATGTTACCACCAATTCCACGTTCAGCCATCAGTATATGCAGAATATATCCGCACCTGCCAGCGAAGCGCTGAGCATGAAAAAGCTTTATGTGAGTGCGGGAGCTTTTGACAGCACCTTTGTGTTTAAGATACCTGTGTATGACAATATGCCGGAGACTGCATGTGAGAAGCCCGAATATTCCACAAATGTAGTGCTGCAAATTCCAAGTGGTTATTCCTCAACAGTCTGGCTGGACGGAGTTGAGTACAGCGGAGTATCCAGAAACGGGAATTTAATAGTTACGGCATCCGACGGAAATGCAACTAATGCGGTTGTGTACCGCTATAACGACAGCGGTGTACCTGAGGGAATGTATCTGTGGACACTTCAGTACAAAAATAATGCGTACACTGTTACTGAACAGCCAGACCTGGAGGATCTGCTTACTTACCACGGATTTTCCATAAGAATAACGGGAAAGAGCGGAATACGCTTTAAGACCGGAATATCCGAAGAGCTTAGAAGCAGCCTTACAGAAGCCGGGGTAAACGGCTATGTGCTTAAGGAGTATGGGACTCTTGTAATGAACAATGCCAACCGTTCATCATATGCGATGATAAAGGGAGGCGAGAAGGTTGCATCGGGAATGTCATATGGCACCAATGCTGATGGAGGTCTGGACGATTATATATATGAAACAGTTAATGGAAGGCTCAGGTTTACCTCCGTACTTGTGGGACTGCCGGAGCAGCAGTACAAGACTGAGTTTGCGTTCAGGGGTTATGCAATATTGGAAAAGGACGGAGTACAGACTACGGTATATGGACCGATTATGGCGAGAAGTATTTATTCGCTTGCTGAGCAGGTGCTTGGCATGGGAACATATGAGGAGGGCTCGGACGCCTATAATTTTTTGAACCAGCTTATAAATGATGCGCAATAATGCGGGGAGAATATGAAGATTATGAAAAATAAAAATAGAAGAATAAAAAAGCTGCATGCACTGTCAGCAGTCCTTATAGGTGTATTGCTGACTGTGGGCTGCGGAGATATTACGAATTCAGGAGCCTCAGCGGATTTAGCGGATACAGAGGCTGACAATATAGCTGAAAATACTGATGTACTACAGCTGCAGTTTATTAAGGATGATTCCACGGCACAGGATTATTATGCTTTGGCGGAGCAATATGCCGTACTTGGACTGATTAGAAAACAGAGAGATATTCTTGAACAGAGCTATCGGCTTTTCGGAGAGGCGGAAGCTCTTGACAGATTGAGTGAAATCTATGTAAATCTGGACGAGGAGGATACAGAGCAGCAGGATATGGCCGGGCTTATGCTTCAGAATCTGGAGCTTGAAGAGTATCGACCGGAGAGCCTGCATCTGGTGGAGGAGGACGATTGGTTCACCACAATGATGCCTAAGCTCTATGAGGGCGGAAGAAATTATTTTAAGCTTGCCGACGGTGAAGTGAAAATGGTGATTTCAGCAGGATATAATGAGGACGGGGGACAATATTCAAATATATGGTATTACGGTGAGGACAATAAGGTTATCTATCTGGGATATAATAATAATACGGCCATTATGCTGGATACAATGATTGCGGACGGAGTATACGATGGAGAATTTACTTTATGGACGCTTAACGGTACTACAGGAGATATTATGAGGGAGGGCGGCAGCTTCAGCGAGGGTGTACTCCGGACGGACGGTTATGAAATTGCACTTCATGAGGGATTTGGCAAGAGCGATATATATGACCTGTGGAATAACCGTGAAAGCATGGAATACACTGCGCTTGACGGTTATGGCGGCGCGCCGGACAAATCTGCAATTTCGGGGCTCCCGGCGAATCCGATATTTACAGGCTATGAACCTGTGGATGAGGAAACAGCGCTTAATTTGTTAAATCCACAGATACGAATATTTGACGGTGAAATACAATGGCTGTCTGAAAATGGCTGGATAGGATTGGGAGCTCTTGAAGAGTATGCTGCTCAGGACCCCTTTTTGGAATATGCCGCGGCGAAACAGGAATATGATGAAGCAGTAAAAAATGCTGAAGCAACGGAGAGTATTACTGAGACGACTGCTGCGTCTGAAGAGGCATCAGCGTCAAAACCGTCCGCAGCATCATCTTCCGCAGCGACCGCAACAACTGCACCTTCGACGTCGACATCGACAACACCTTCGACATCAACAGCGCCTTCGACATCAACAACGCCCTCTGCATCGACAACGCCGGCGACAGCTACAACACCTGCACAGACACTATCAGACGATGATGACTATGATGATGACGATACCGGAAGTGATGACAGCGGAAGCAATGACAGCAGCGGTGACAGTGATTCTTCAGGAAGCGACAGCGGCTCAGATTCCGGCGCTGATGTGGACATTGAGTGGACGGATGATATTCTGTAGCTCGGAAGTGTTTATTATACAGAAACCATGTAAATGAATAACATGATGTTAAATAAAATAACAGCATGTTGACGCTGATGTCATAAAATGTTAAAATAAATAACAGGTCAGCTTTATTATAAACGTGATTGAGCGAGACGGCTTCGCAGAAAAGAGAGGAAAAATGAAAACATTTGATTTGCAGAAATTTTGTAAAGACCTGATGAATTTGAGGGGCAAAGAATCGCAGCAAAATTTTGCTGAAAAGCTTCAAATAAACAGAAGTACACTTTCTCTTTTGGAAACAGGCAAACAGACTCCGTCGTTAGACATTTTTAATAGGATATGTAATCTGGGAGAATTTCAGCCAAATGATTACTTTAATGATACAGATAACGATGCAATGATTTACCTGATGGGCACATTGGAGGAAGCGGATAAAGAAAAGATTATGTCCATGATGGAAAGAATAAAAATAAAAGAAAAGTATGAAATTTTAGCCAGAAGGTGTAAGAGCGAAAAAAATTGACGATTTATTAATAATGCGCAGAAGCTGTAAAGCTTATTTTATAATGTGCGGAAATGAGGTAAAACGGTGATAATTGACAATAAGGAGGCATTTGAAAAGTATTATCAGGCTGAGTATGACTATAATACCTCCACACTGACTGAGGAGGAGGTATTTGCTATTAAGGAATTGGCAAGAGAAAAAAGGGTCAATTATGCACTTGCACCTATAGGTGAAAAAATTTTTGATTGGATTTCAGAACAGAATGCAGATATACATTTTGAGATGGTTGATTTGGAGTCGGACAAGATAGATGGTATGCTTTATATTCCCGTAACAGGTTCAGCTAAAGCCTATATAATTTTAAATTCAAATAAACCGCTGATTAACCAGATTTTTACTGCCGCGCATGAGTATTATCACTATATTAAAGATTATGCTATGATAAAGGAAACGCCATATATCTGCAATTTTAATGCTCTTGAAGGTGTAAATGAAAAAAAAGCAAGCCGTTTTGCAGCTGAATTTCTGCTGCCAGAGGATGCGTTGAGAAACGAAATTCGTATTATGCATAAGAATATGAATGGTTTGGATGAAACGAAACATGATTTTGAGTTTTATGCTGCAATATCAATTATGCTTACAGTGAAATATCAGATGCCTCTTAAGGCTGTTATATACAGGTTGCATGAGGAGGCTTATATAAATGATATAAGTCAATATATAGAGAACTATGAATTTATTAAAAGTGTTCTGCGTGAATTGAAAATTTTTGAAAAAAAAGTAGGGTACTTATATAGTAATGAAAATCACCATTTTGATATTTACGGAAATATATATCGTCAGATGAAAAGCGCTTATGATACAGGATATGCTGCAAGAGAAGAAATACTTCGGGACGCAGAGACGCTTAAGCTTGATAACCAGATTGTAAATGATTTTTTTGATAATACAGAGGAAGAAGATAAGGATGATGATTTAGAGATGCAGAAGCTTCTGGAGAAGCTTTGGGGGGATGAGTAATGAAATCACCTTTAGAGAAAATATCATTGGAAAGTTTATGTCAACAGCCTATTATGTTTGATGCAAATATTTTCATGGTTGGTATAGAAAAACGTGCAAGTAATGAAAATTGCTCATTTGAAAATATAAAAAAACTTTTTTTGATTCCTGTTTTTGATAGCTTTACTCAAATAATTATACATGAACAGGTTTATAATGAATTGGATATGGAGGCAAAAAAATTTGTAGGACAATATAAAGGGAAAAATATGATGATAGTTAAGGAAGACGACCTTTACGGAAAAGACCCTCTATATACTACAATTTTTAATGATATTGCCCGGCACGAAAGAGTACAGTATGTGCGGGGTACGTCCAAGGACAGGGGTGAGGTATACAGTCTGGCATATGCTTCATATAATCAGATTAATTATTTTAGCTCTAAGGAGATAATGGTAGACGATATTGCAGAGGATTTACATGTACTTGAACAAATAGATATTATAACATTTGATGTTATAGTGTTGTTGACTTATTTGTAT